>NZ_JAVJAN010000026.1:0-62957 GCF_031344075.1 Clostridium aquiflavi | reverse complement strand
TATACTCATTTTAGCATTCCTAAGTTCAATTACTCAGTCCACTTTGCTTATGCATATATCAACACTCTGCTAAAACATAGCCAAAAATTATTTTATCAATATTATGTATTTTTCTTTTATTCTTTATTCTAAATATCTAAATATCCATACTCTTGAGTTTTTATTATTCCTTTTTTAGAAAAATTTATTGGATAATTAAATAATGGACCATCATATACAAATGTATGATATTCCCCATTTTCACCACAAGCATCAGAACCTGTAGCTTTTATTTGTTCTACAACATCTGTAGTTAATACTTTTCCTAAAAAATCTTCAGACATACACTTAAGCTTTACATTCTTAATTACTGTTTTAAATCCTGAATCAATAAATTCATAAACTAAATCTTCCCTATTTTCTTGCCAAAGAGGAAATACAGCTTCAATGCTTGCTTCATTACATCTATCCGTACACCATGCTCTATGTGGTTCTAAATCAATATCACCAAATACACAAGAATCTATCCCATGTTTTTCTCTAGCACAAATTAATGCTTTTGTAAAAGTCGCTTCATAATCATTTCCACCCTCTGAATCAACTAATAATAAAGATATATTCAGAGAATCTGCCATTTCTCTAATTAAATTTTCAGGCACCCCATGAAACCAAGATCTACAATTTTTTCTATCAACAGTAACAAGTAAAACTTCTGGCTTATGTCCTGCTTTTATCATTCTATATAAAGCCAAAGTACTATCTTTGCCACAACTATAAGACATAATAAACTTTTTAACCATAATTAACTTCCTTTCATACTTATGTATTAAAAATAGATATAATATATGTGTATAATTTAATTATCCTTCCACTTTTCCAGTGCATTAATCATAAATTCTTTAATATCTATTCCATAAACCTCTTTCAACTCTTCGCCACTAAAGACTTCCTTTGGTGTACCTTCCTTGATGATTTGCCCTTCATTTAATAACAGCACTTTTTCACCAAAAGTTTGAACTAGGTTTAAATCATGTAATACCGCTATTACTATTCTATTATTTTCTTTTGTCCAGCTTTTTAAATATTTTAGTATTTGAATCTGACATCTTAAATCCAGATGATTTGTTGGTTCATCTAAAAGTATTACTTCTGGATCTTGTGCAAATGCTCTTGCCAAGTAAACTCTTTGAAGCTGTCCTCCTGACAATTCAGTTATTAGCTTATCCTTTAAATTCGATATCCCAACATTATCTAGACACCTTAAGACCATGTCCTTATCTTCATTACTTGGCTTTCCAAATACTCCATTTATATGAGCATATCTACCCAATAATACTGTTTCAAAAACAGTATAAGGAAAATATATATTACTTGATTGGCTCATAAGAGCTATCTTTGTTGCTAACTTTTTTCTATTCAACTTACGTATTTCTTTTGAATCAAGAGTAATATTGCCTTTATAATCTATCAAATTTGCTATAGATTTTAATAATGTACTTTTCCCACAACCATTAGGTCCAACTATACAAAAGTTATTTCCTCTTTCAATATTAAAGGTTATATTTTTAACTACGTCTAAATTATCATATCCACAACTTAGCCCCTCTATCTTTAACATGCTTTTCACCTACTTTTATTTTTTAAAGTATATATAAGCAAAAAATGGTGCTCCAATTAATGCAGTTATGGCGCCAACTGGCAACTCTGATGGTACAATTATTGTTCTTGAAACTAAATCTGTTATTACCATCAAACATCCTCCAAATACTGCTGACATTGATATTACATATGAATGGTTTGATCCAAATATCTTTCTAACAACATGAGGTGCTATTAAATCAACAAAACCAATTACTCCACTTAATGCAACTGCACTACCCGTAAGAAACGCTACAAATAAAAATAAATTTCTTTTAACCTTATTTGTCTCAACACCTAATGCCTTTGCCTCATCTTCTCCAAATGTTAATACATCCATTTCCCTACAATAAATCATTACGCCAACTAATCCAATAATATAAAAAGGTATTGAAGCCTTAACGTAACTCCATCCTCTCATTGCGAATGAACCCATTTGCCACATTACAATACTTTGCATTTTATCACTAAACAATGCTGAAATTGTAGTTAATATTGCATTACAAAATAGTGAAAATACCATACCAACAAGAATTATTCTACTACTCGATATAGCGCTATCTGCTTTTTCACAAAGTTTAAGAACTACAATCATTGTAACCAAACTACAAACAAATCCAACTATTGGCATTGTTAAGTTGCCTAAAAATGGAATATAAGCACCACTTACAATTAATATTCCTACACCTAATGAGGCTCCAGAAGACAGACCTAAAGTATATGGTGATGCTAATGTATTTTTAAGAACTGACTGAGTTACAGCACCACTTACACCTAATGATCCCCCAACAATAAAGGCTAATAATACCCGTGGTAATCTTACATTCCAAATTATTACTACCTGGCTTGAATCAATTCCATCACTTAATGGAACACTAAAAATTTTATGGCCTAGAATTGAAATAATATCTAAAATACCAATATTGGAACTCCCAATGGAAGTTCCAATGCATAAAATTAAAAATACTAGCGGAATTGATAGCATTAATAATATTCTATTTTTATAAGTCTTTGTATTCATCTGGATAAATAACCTTTGCCATTTTCTTTAATGCTTTAATTATATTTTGTGATGGTCTTGAAGAAGCATTATTATCAATCATATATACATCACCATTCTTAACAGCTGTGATTGTGTTCCATCCTTCACGGCTAGTTATATCCTCTATTGCAGTTTTTTCATTTCCG
Source organism: Clostridium aquiflavi (assembly GCF_031344075.1). Taxonomy (NCBI): domain Bacteria; kingdom Bacillati; phylum Bacillota; class Clostridia; order Eubacteriales; family Clostridiaceae; genus Clostridium; species Clostridium aquiflavi. Next base: position 60,152 of record NZ_JAVJAN010000026.1, on the reverse strand, counting down.
CTAAGCCCTAAATTATTTGTTAAAATAACATGGGGATTTGCTGCAATTACTGACTCTTCTGAAGTTGTTATCCAAGAATTTTGGTCTCCAAAAATATTTTTAGCTCCAACTACTTCTATCATTTCATTTAAAAAAGTATCTTTACCAAAAGTAAATAAACCTGAACCTGAGCCTATTTCAAAATAAACACTTTTCTTTTCTGTAATAGTATCAGAAATAGTTTTTATTGCATTAACTTCTTTTTTCATATTTTCTACTATTTCTTTACCTTTCAATTCAGTATCTGTTATTTGTGCCATAAACTCTATATCGCCATAAATACCATCAATACTGTAACTGCTTGGTATATATACAACTGCTATTCCTGCTTGTTTTATTAAAGCAAATGGATCTTCATCCCCTACTTTATTATGCCCAGAGGCTATTATCATGTCTGGCTTTAACGAAATGATAGCTTCAACATCTGGATTTCTAAAATCTAATTGTGGCAATTCAGGATTAACACCTTCGATATCTGTTGAGTAATTATCTATTGCAATTAATTTATCACCTAAGCCTAATCCCATTAATACCTCTGTATTTGATGGTGCCGTTGAAATTATTTTATTAATTTCCTTAGGTGCTACAAATTCATTACCTTCTCTATCACGCATCGCAGTTATTTTTTCAGTACAACCTACTAAAACTGACATAAACATTGCTAAAATCATTAATAATGATATGAGTTTTCTTTTGTGTTTCATTTCCATTCCTCCTAAAAAATATTATCAGTGCAACTTAATAATTATCAGTTAAAAATCATATTAACTCAAAAAAGAGCCACTCTTTTTGAGAGTAGCTCTAAAAATACATACTAAGAATTTTATATTAGTTATAGTTTATATCTTTATTAAGCATAACAATAAATTAATAAATATTTATTATCTCACCCTCAGAAGATAATATGAATTCTATATATGGCAGGTCTCCCGACTTCACTTCATCCTACTTTTCTCACCTTCCCGAATTTTACAGTGGTGTATTTAAGAATTTCGTCAGTTTCACGGTTACTGGGATAGTTTGGGGTTTTCACCCAATTCCCTATTAAGTCAATAAAACACCTTATACAGTTTAATTTTCATACTGATTATATCCTTCAATATATTACTTGTCAAACAAAATCTTTTCTTCATGAAACCATCTTAGTTTAAACAATTACATTAATTACTAATTAACTACAATCAATTCTTTATTAAACTTTGTATAAATCTTTTATTCCCTTTTCTAATGTTTTTTGTTATAATTCTTTATTATTTTATATAAATGAATTAGGAGAATATTTAAAATGAATGAAGAGTTATTGTTTTTATTAAAACAAAATACTAATTGGAATACTGACCTCGTTACCTCTGTAGAAAGAATAGGTGGACTTAATAATAATAACTATAAAATTTCATATAATGGTAATGATTTTTTTATTAGAATTTGCACCAATCTATATTTAGATAATGATAGAGCAACTGAATTTCAAATTATAAATAAAGCTTCTACTATTAGTTTAACTCCTAAACCTTATTATTTTTCTATCAAAAGTGGTAATATGATTCTTCCTTGGATAAAGGGTAACATGCCTACTGAAGATGAATTCTCATCTATTAATTTTATTAACAAATTGACTAAAAGATTAAAAGAACTTCATAATTTAAATTGTGAAAAGCTCTTTAAACCTTTTAATCATATAAAAACTAGAATTGATTTATGTAAAAAATTCAATATCTCTTTACCTAATTATATTGATACACTTTTTAAAAAATTAAATTATCTAGAATTTATTCTAAATAATAATCCAACTATAGGCTTATGTCACAATGATCTTAATTGTTCAAATATACTTCTTTCAAAGAACAACTTATATTTTATTGATTATGAATATTCAGCCATGGGCGATGTTTTTTGGGATCTTGCTACAATATCATGGTTCCTTAATGATAATTGTAGAAAGAATTTATTAATACAATATTTTGGTTATTATAAAGAAGAAGATTATAAAAAACTATTAGATTTTTTATATGTAGTTAAATTTTATAATGCAACATGGTCATTATTAAAAACTAAAGATCCAAACAATGATTATGATTATCTTAACGGGGCTAATATTATTTTTGAAGATTTAAGACAAAACTCTTAAATAATTAATCTATTGTCATACAAATGTCTAACGTAAGTGAGTTAACCTATACTAAATTTCTTTTTACATTTTCTTCATTTTTCTTTTTTGATTTAAGTATCTTGTAAATCATACCAAGCATTATAAACCATACAGGTGTTACAAATAGGGCTACACGAGTTTCATTATTAAGTGCCAATACGACTATAACAAAAGCAAAAAATGATAGAATTATATAGTTTACCATTGGATAAAATGGCATTTTGAATTTACTCTTAGTAGCAAGCTCAGGATTAGTTTTGCGATATCTTAGATGGCAGATAACTATAATTGCCCAAATGAAGATAAAGCAGAATGTTGATATACTTGTAATAAGTACAAACACCCCTTCTGGTATAATATAGTTCAGAATAACTGAAATCAATATGACAGTTGCAGAAAACATTGTAGCATTAGAAGGTACTTGATGAGAAGTTAATTTTTTCATTGACTCAGGTGCATTATTTTCTTTAGCAAGAGAGTAAACCATACGACTTGTGCTGAAGATACCGCTGTTACAAGCAGATGCAGCTGATGTTAGTACAACGAAATTCACAATACTTGCTGCTGCTGCGATTCCCACTGCAGCAAATACCTGTACAAATGGGCTTTTATCTGGATTAATTGAATTCCATGGGTATATACTCATAATAACAGTAAGTGCTCCGATATAGAAAATAATAATTCTAATTGGAATATTATTAATAGCCTTTGGAATAACATGTTCTGGATTTTCAGTTTCACCAGCTGTTAAACCAACTAATTCGATTCCAGTAAAAGCAAATACAACCATTTGGAAAGAAAGGATAAAACCTCTTAACCCATTTGGAAACCAGCCACCATGACTCCAAAGGTTTGTAAAGCTAGATATACCCGCATCTGTAGAAAATCCTTTAATAATCATAAATGTACCAATTATAATTAGTGATAAAATTGCAACAACTTTAATTAAGGCAAACCAGAATTCCATTTCACCAAATAACTTTACTGTGGTAAGATTCATAATTAGTAAAATTACAAGAACTATAAGGCTTGGAACCCATTGAGCTATATTCGGGAACCAATATTGTATGTAAAGTCCAGCAGCAGTTAAGTCAGCCATAGCAAGTGAAATCCAACAAAACCAGTAGGTCCATCCAGTAATAAATGCGGCTCTATCTCCTAGATAATCATATACAAAGTCTACAAAAGAATGGTAGTTCAAATTAGAAAGCAATAATTCCCCAAGGGCACGCATAATAAAAAAACAAATTATCCCTGTTATCATATACGCAAATAAAATAGATGGACCTGCCAAGTGAATTGACCTGCCTGCACCAAGGAATAATCCCGTACCAATTGCACCTCCAATTGCAAGTAATTGAACATGACGATTTTTTAGTCCTCTCGATAAATTTTGATTTTCTGACATATGTATTCCGCCTTTCTAAATGTTACTGTTTTTAAATCTGTGTTACTGAGATCACAATTTTCTAGAATTATTATTGGGCCATTGAAATATAGCTTTCTATTTCTATAATGCCCCAAAAAAGTATTATTGATGTTAGTACTGTTATAAAGCATAACTACAAGATATAGTAGCTGCTAATACAGTACATAATGTTGCAAAACTAGTAACATCACCTTCTACATTGTGCTCTTTTTCACTTTTCTCAAAAAGAAATTTTAGAGAAAGAGACAATTTGAGTAATTGAATTAATCCTAGACGTACAGTAAGACAGATTCTAGTTTCCATTAGTAAGACTAAAAGTGGAACCCCCAATACTATAAAATCGATTTGAGTAAGTACTTTTGTTAATTGATCCATTTTATCCCTCCATGTTAGTCAAAAAGCATGTACTAAAAAATACTTTTTCCTAATATAAGTATTTTGTTATTGGAGATACAAATGGGAATAGATAAAATCTAAATGAAGTAATATATAATGTATTACTTTTATAAGATATGCTACCTTTCCCCTGTCCTTTTACCTGAGAGTTTCGTCTTACGACTTTCTCCTTCGGTGCTCTATTTCGAGTCTCTCCAAGGGTTCATCCAATAGCGGTCATCTCTAATTAAATAGGTACCTGAAAGATTTACTTCTTCGGTGCATGACCATAGTCACAACTCTCCCACTATCTTCGTCTGAACTGTTAAAATATATACTAGTCTATTTTTAATAAAGTTGCAACAATTTCTTCATTTTTTTATTAAAATAAAAATGTTATTTCATAATAATTGCTAAAAACATCTATTATAAGATAATAACATGTTCCATTTATAGTAAATAATTTAAATAATAAAACTACTTCTATAAATGTGATATTTTAATATCAAAAAAACTAAATGTTCTATGGTTGAGAAATTTAAAAAGATCTGACTCCAATTAAATATCGAAGTCAGATCTTAACTTTATAATTTTTGTGCTAATTCTTTTGCGCTGATTTTTGTATAATTATTGTTAAAAGACTTGTATTCAATATTTTCTTAATTATACGTATCAATCCAGTTTAATTTATTAATTTTATTTAATTATGCTACATTTTTAATGGATTCAAAATATTTTTTTCCTTCTTCATCGTTATATTTTCCTTCCCATTTAGATATAACAACAACAGCCAATGAGTTTCCAATTACATTAACAGTAGTTCTTGCCATATCAACAATACGATCGATTCCAGCAATAAAAGCTACCCCCTCTACAGGAATACCTACAGAACCTACAGTAGCTAATAAAACAACAAAAGATGCACCAGGCACTCCTGCCATACCTTTTGAAGTAATCATTAATACAAATACTAAATTAATTTGAGTAGCAAGTGGTAAATGAATTCCATATATTTGTGCAATAAAAAGTGCTCCAATAGCTTGATATAATGTAGATCCATCTAAGTTAAATGAGTATCCTGTTGGAATAACAAATGATGTAATTGACTTTGGACATCCGAACTTCTCCATTTTTTCCATAAGTTTTGGTAAAACCGCTTCAGAGCTTGCTGTAGTATATGCAAGAATAATTTCATCTTTTAAAATTTTTATAAGTGCCATAATACTTATTCCAAATATTTTTCCCACAAAACCAAGCACTACAAGTACAAAGAAAATCATAGCACCATAAACAGTAATAACTAATTTTCCTAATGGAATTAAGGAAGCTAGTCCAAATTTAGAAACTGTTACACCTATTAAACCAAATACCCCTAGCGGAGCAAGTTTCATAATTTGATTCGTTACCCAAAACATTGCATCAGCCACGCCTTGACAAACAGCAAGAACTGGTTTCCCTTTATCACCAATTGCAGCAACACCTAAACCAAACATAACTGAAAAGAATATAACAGCAAGTAAATCACCTTTAGCAAATGATTCAAAAATATTAGTTGGAACAATATTTATAAATGTATCCATAAAACCATGATTAGATGCTGCTTCTACGGTACTCATATATTTATCAATACTAACTGCTGAAAGCTCCTGAATATTTACACCAGTTCCTGGATGAACTAAATTTGCTACTAATAAACCTAATATAATAGCACCTGTAGTTACTACTTCAAAATAAAGTATTGTTTTTCCACCAATTTTACCTACTTGTTTAATATCACCTACACCGGCAACACCAACAACAAGTGATGAAAATACAATAGGAACAACTATCATTTTGATTAATCGGATAAAAATATCCCCAAACGGTTGTAGATATGACTCGACAACTGGATTACCATAGAAAACTGCTCCTATTATAATACCTAGTGTAAGTCCAATAAGAATTTGAATTGCTAGTCCTAATTTTTTCATTTAAAGTCCCTCTCAATTGTCTATAATTTTTATCATTAGATTTATTATACTGGAATATATTCAACAAAATTCCATATAAAATTCCAATTCACAGCATATAGTATAACATAAATAAAAATATTTATCCCTATGTTTTAAAATTCCAAATGTACAACCATTATAATTGCATATTTTTTTAATTCTCTTTAAAACTTGATATGCAAAACATGATCATTGAAACCCACTATTTTTAAATTTCAATAAGGATTTATACTTGTCCAATATCTTAGAAACTTAATTTTATTTAAAAAATATTTTATAAATCTCTTGACTGATTATAAAATTCCAAGTAAAATGAAATAAATTTAAATTTACATTTCAAACAATCAATATAAAAGCCTTGATGGGAAGAGTAGTTATTATGAGGTAGTCAAAGCGAATCAGTAATGGTGAGAGACTGATACGAAACTAATAATGAAGAACATCCCGGAGCTTCCAAACGAAATTTATTAAGAGTAGTCTTGGACGGAGCCAAACCGTTATAGCTTGGACAGTATCGAATTTATTTAGTTAATTCCGTACTGATTAAAGTGAGCTTTTTTTAAGCTAATTTAGGTGGTACCACGGAAGTTTAAGTCTTTCGTCCTATGTTTATAGGATGAAGGGCTTTTTTTATTACAAAAAAGTTTAATAGAGATAAATATTTGAACAATTACATTTTTTATTTAACTGAGGAGGAATATTAATATGTGTACAATTATGTGTTATACAGGAACAGACATGAAACATGAAAAATTTGCTGGGGCATTACAAAGAACTGAGTCTAGAGGACCAGATATGACTGAAATTCTAACTTTACCATCTGGTATTTTAGGTTTTCAAAGACTTGCTATTATGGATTTAAGTTTTGGTGGAATGCAACCATTCACAAGAAAAAAAGATGCATCTATCTGTAATGGTGAAATTTATGGATTCCGTAAATTAAAAGAGGAACTAATGGCAAAAGGGCATAAATTTATTTCTGACAGTGATTGCGAAATATTACTTCCAATGTACTTAGAGTACGGGCTAGATATGTTCTCAAAATTAGATGCAGAATTCGCAGCCGTTATCTATGATGGAGAAAAGGATACTTTCATTGCAGCAAGAGATCCAATTGGAATTCGTCCTCTATTCTATGGCTATTCTGAATGTGGTAAAATCATGTTTGCCAGTGAAGCTAAAAATTTAGTTGGTCTTACAGAAAAGATTATGTCATTTCCACCAGGACATTATTATGCTGATGGTAAATTTACATGCTACTGTGATATCGCATCAGTAAAGGGTGATTACTGCAAAGATGACTTAGACGTTATTTGTAGTAACATTCATGACAAATTAGTAACTGCTATAGAAAAACGTATGGATGCTGATGCTTCAGTAGGATTCTTATTAAGTGGTGGCTTAGACAGCTCATTAGTATGTTCAATTGCTCAAAAAATGTATCCTGACAAACCAATAAAAACTTTTGCTATAGGTATGACAGAAGATGCAATTGACTTAAAATACGCAAAAGAAGTTGCAGATTACATTCATAGTGATCATACTGTTGTTTACATGACCAAAGAAGAAGTTCTTGACTCACTAGAAGAGGTTATTAAACTTCTTGGAACATTTGATATTACAACAATAAGAGCTAGTATTGGTATGTATTTAATTTGTAAAAAAATACATGAGATTTCTGATGTGAGAGTACTTCTAACTGGTGAAATTTCTGATGAATTATTTGGATATAAATATACTGATTTTGCTCCAAATGCAGAAGAATTCCAAAAAGAATCACAAAAGAGAATTAAAGAACTCTTTATGTATGATGTACTTAGAGCGGACCGTTGTATCGCATCTAATTCTTTAGAAGCAAGAGTGCCATTTGGTGATTTAGATTTTGTAAAATATGTTATGTCTATTGACCCTGAAAAGAAATTAAACAAATACAATATGGGGAAATACCTTTTAAGGCATTCTTTTGAAGGTGATTATCTTCCACATAATATTTTATATCGTGAAAAAGCAGCCTTTAGCGATGCTGTAGGACATTCTATGGTAGATTATTTAAAGGAGTATGCAGAAACAGTCTATAGTGGTGAAGATTTTGATAAAACAAGTGAAAAGTATAACTACCATGCTCAACCATTTACAAAAGAATCATTGCTATATAGAGAAATTTTTGAAAAATACTATCCAGGCCAAGCAAAAATGATAGTTGATTTTTGGATGCCAAACAAAGAGTGGGAAGGCTGTGCTGTAGACGATCCTAGTGCCCGAGTATTATCAAATTATGGTGATAGCGGACTATAATTAAAAAATAAATTTAATTTATTTTTTATGGTTATTTTTTAGCTTCATTATTATTTAAAGCAACTTCATCATATGTGATGAAGTTGCTTATATACTTTGTTATTTCCCAAGAAATAACATCAATAAAAAATCATGACTATTTCACATGTTCTAATTTTAAGTTTAAAAATCAGTTGCTAAAATCTGTTCTCTTCTCTAACTTCAAAATAATAAACATTTTCATTAAAATGTACTTTTTTCAAACATAAATTTTTTAAGCTTGAACTTTTATATGAGAAAATGTTTTAAATTCAAACAATCCCATATCTGTTAACTTAATTTCTGGAATAACTGGAAGAGTTAAGAATGATAAAGTTAAAAAAGGATTAAAATCTGCATTAACTCCTATTATACTTAAAGCTTGATTTAAAATTTTAAGTTGTTGTTGAACCTCTAAATAGCCATTCTCAGATATTAATCCTCCTATAGCAAGAGGTAATGATGCTATAATTTCTTTACCTGAAGCAATTGCAATTCCTCCATTCATCTTTTTAAGATGATTAACTGCTAAAAACATTTCTTCATCAGAAGTTCCAACAACTACAATGTTATGGGAATCATGAGCGACCGTTGTTGCAATTGCTCCATTTTTTATACCAAATCCTTTAACAATTCCCAATCCAATATTTCCTGTTGCGTGATGTCTTTCTATTACAGCCATCTTTAATTGGTCATTAGAAATTGATGTACTAAAATTGCCTTTATCTATATCAACTTTTTCAACTCTATGATGTGTTATTAAACTATTAGGAACTATTTCTATTACATTGCATAAATCAGAAGATAAAGATATTTCAAAAGCATTTTTTTCTAACTCTTTCATATTTATCTTAGGTAACTTCAGAGCTAATTCTTTACTGTTATCATTTGTTTTAAATTCTTCTTTCTTTATTTTCCCATTATCTACAACACATATCCCCTTCTTTAAAACTTTATCTATTGAAATATTCTGTAATTCATCTAATATTAATAAATCAGCTTGATACCCTGGTGCTATTGCTCCAAAACTACGAAGACCAAAAAATTCTGCTGCATTAATTGTTACCATTTGAATAGCTGTAACTGGATCTAGTCCTTCTTTTATTGCAAGCCTAACATTATGATCTACGCTACCTTCAACAATTAAATCATCAGGTAACTTATCATCTGTAACCAATATACATCTTCTTGAATTTGTTGGAGTTACAACTTTTATTAGTTTTTTTAATTCTTTAGCTGCTGTACCTTCCCTAATCATTAAGTACATACCTAATTCTAAACGTTCCTTTGCTTCCTTAACATTAGCACATTCATGATCTGCATAAATCCCTGTAGATATATATACGTTTAGCTCTTCTTTGCTAAGTCCCGGAGCATGTCCATCTACAATACCTCCATTTAAATGAGCATTAATAATTTTCTGTAACATCTCTTCATTTAAATTCACTATAGACGAAAAATCCATAAATTCTGCGAGTCCTAAAACCCTTGGGTGTGTGTAAAAAGGTTGTAAATCTTCTGCATCAAGTTTTGCTCCACTATTTTCAAATGAAGTTGCTGGAACGCATGAAGGAAGCATAATAAATACATCTATCGGCAATTCTTCTGATGCATTTAACATAAAGCTGAGCCCATCTATACCTGCAACATTTGCAATTTCATGGGGATCAGCCATTACTGTAGTAACCCCATGTTGAATGAGAACTTTTGATAATTCATGTGGTGTCAACATTGTACTTTCTATATGCATATGGCCATCAATAAATCCAGGGACTATAACTTTATCCTGTGCATCTATAATTTTTTCGCCTTCATACTGACCAATGCCTGCTATAATTCCATCTGCAATAGCTATATCGCCTTTCATAATATCTCCAGTAAAAACATTTAGTATTTTTCCATTTTTCACAACTGTATCTGCCTTTACCTCCTTATTAGCTACTTTAATTCTTCTCTTCAATAAATTCATATCAATTTTCATAAGACACTACCTTCCTAAAATTACTAATTAAATTTTTTAAAATAAAAAATCCTGATTACAAAGAAAAAAGACGTATCCTTTTCTTTGTAATCAGGATTTTACGGTTCCTGGTAGATACCCTCAAACCATATTCTTGAGGTTATACAAATAATTTTTTCGTTAATTTTTAAATTATTATAACTTATAATAAATGCATTGTCAATTAATAGAAATATATTCTGATGTGATTAACATTATACCTATAATCAAAGCACTTAACTAGCTTGGTCTGATAATTCTTCTAGTACAACACGTAATCCATTTAACATATCAGCATCTGAAGGAATTTTTATCACCTCTCTCTTTTTAACTTCTTCTTCAACTAATGGCTCTAATACATTTTTAGCAAATAACTCTCTATTTGAACTTGCAAACATATCTTTAAGGAATTTTCCAGTTAATTTATCTTTTAATCTATCAATTATATTTTCAGCTTCTTTTTTATTAATCAAGTAGTCTTCAGCTAACTGTGTAAATACTTTTTCTACTATCTTCACCATTTTATTAGCATCATCTTCAATAAACTCATCTAATACAGCTCCTGATACTTTTCCGGCTGCGGCTCCACCTGCAAAAGAACCAAGTATTCCACCAACAAATCCACCAATAGCAGTTCCAACTATAGGTATTGCTGACCCAATTGCTGCACCTGCTGTAGCACCGCCTACCCATCCAGCAGTTCCACCTGCAACAGTAGATGCTGTATTAGCAACATTTTTAAATAGCTGACTTCCTGAAATTCTTCCTCTAAAAATATTTGCTACATCCAAACTAGATAATACGACAACTGAAACTGCACCAGTTATTGCATTTCCTCTTAGCATTTTAGCAGCACTCTTCATTGCAGCTGCACCATATATATTTCCTCCACTTCTAAATGCATTAACTAACATTGCTGATGCTTTGGGTCCCATTATACTTACAATCGCTTCCGAACTTCCTACTAATGCACTATTTAAACCAGCTTTTGATAATTGACTTGCTAATACTGCAGTTGCAAATGTAGTTCCACCAACTTTTAAACCAGAATAAGCCGCATTTTTTATAGCGACATCAAAGTCTTCTCCATTCCAAATAGAAGTTGCAAATGTTAACACTGAACTTATTCCCATTGCACCTGTTGCTATAATTGCACCATTAACAGCATCAAATGTAATAGATTCAACAGTTCCAAATTTTGCTATATTTTTAGCTTGTTCATATGTAAAATGTCCTCTTCTAACTATATCTTTAGCTTTTGATGGATCACTCACTCCTGAAACTTCACCATTTTTTATTCTATTTTCCATAGCTTTTACTGCTGAATCATACTTATCTGACGGAACTTCTATTTGCATTGGCGTTCCATCTGTATTTATATATCTTAGTTTGCCATTTTCAAAGCATTCAGAAATACACTTTGATCCACTTGCACAATATTTTGTCTGTATATTAACACCATTTACTACTCTGTCAGCTCCATCTTTGATTATACGCCCTGTATTAGGATCAATATCATCTCCTACTAAATTAACTTTTCCTTTTCCAAAAAAATCACCATTATTAATTTTATCATATAAATGATTAGCTTGTTCTGCTGCGAATCCATGACCCCTAGGTGTATTAAATTTATCCATCCCATAGATTGTACTTGCATTACTAACATTTCCATAAGTTATTCCTGCTACCACTCCCCCTATGTTATCTTTCATTTCTAGTTCTATATGTTCTATTCTTTCTCTATCCTCATCATCTAAATCCATAATTCCAGATGCTATTTCAAGAAAAATTTTTATATTTCTTTTACTCCATATCGTCGTAGTAACATAATATGTATAACGGTCAGTGGTAGTAATGCTAAGTTCTACAGATTGTGGGTTATATTTTAACTCACATATGTCTTCATACTTTACACTAAATTTTTTGGTTGAATTTTTAGGTGAATTTATATACATAGCTTTATCAGTAAAATAAATCCCTTCTGCAACATCACTCCAATCACCTAATATACAAATTACATCACTTCTTTTTTCACTAATAATACCAGATTTCATTAAAACATCCATAGCTTTTGTGTTTCTAGACTTGTCATATGAAAAACCATATATAGGTGCAGACCATTTTGGGGCACATAAAAAGAATTGATTTTTTTTATTAATTTCATAAATTACTTTTTCTAAATATTCTTTATTTTCCATTATTACTCCTCCAAATATAAAAATAATTAATTAGTTATTTTTATATAACTCATACATTTTTTGTATTGTTCCTTTTATTTCATCAACATAGTCTTTAGGCCATGTGACCTTTAGAAATTCTTTTTGTGAAAGAATCCATCTCTTTACGCCTTCACCATAAATCTCTGCTTTAACTTTATATCCTTTATCAGTTTTTCCAATAATCTTTGCTGTTGGTAATCTATCGAGTACTGCTTCTATAGAATCTCCAAAAAACTCAAATTCAATAGTCTTAAATTCACCAGTATACATAAACTGAACTTTCTTTCTATATTTATCCTCTTCAAACCTACCATAAGGATAAGTGGAGTTAATCTCTGTTTCTTTATAATTTTCAATTCTATCAACTCTAAATGGTATTTCAAATTTACTGCTTTCTTTATCAATTTCAGACACAAGATAGAAATAATATTCATTAAAAACTATTGCAATTGGATTTACTATATGATGCTTTTCTATTCCATCAGCTCGCTTATAATCAAACTCAACCTTTTTGCCTTTTTCAATACTTTTACGCATACTCCAAAGTTGATCAATTATATCTTTCTTATGATGAGGCTCAACATAATAAAGTTCTTCTTTTGCAATTATATTTTTCATAACTGATATATCTTCAATTTGAAATTCTAGTATATTTAACATTCTTCTTATTTCTTTTTTTGTAAATGCTCTTGATTGTATAATAACCCTAACAAAAGCATAAATATCGCTTTCACTAAAATCAATATCACTTTTTATATTTACCTTATGTATATTATCTTTTGGACAGTATTCTATTTTTCTGCATTCCCCAACACTGCCCTTCTTTTCATACTCATTCTCAAAATAGCCATTCAAACATTCAATATCTCTTCTGATAGTTCTTTCATTAACCTCAGAATCCCTTGCAAATTTCAACTTGTTAAATTGTTTTTCTTTATTAATTAAATTGTAAAGATTAAGAATTCTATATATAGTTCTTCTCTCTTTTATGGACTCTTCTTTTTCTTTAATATCTATTTTTTCTTCCATAACTTCCATTTTTATTATTCCTCCAACAATATTTTACTTAAAGTAATGTTTTTTGTATACTATTTTAAGTTAATTTATGATAATGCTTAGTACTATTTTCATGTTATTATCTTCTTTAAACTTTGTTTTTTCATTATTATTCGCCTCCATTTATTTTTATGCTTTTTTCTCTTTTCCTTCAAATATCTTAACTAATATCCATATAATTACACCTATTATAACTAACCATTTTGCTGCCATTCCTAAAAGCAACATCGCTATGTATCCAGCACTCCAACAACCTACAAATGTTGAAGTAACACCTGCGCATCCGAAATAGTAAACATTAAACATCTCATTTAGTAATAGAAATAATATTATTCCTATTACTAATCCAATAATCATTGCTATTACTTGCATAACCTACATCCTTTCTTTATTGATTAACTTTATTATAAATCGAGTGGTTGGACACATACTGACCATCTATTAATATTCTTCTGCAAAAATCATTGTACTGTAATAAACACTATCAATTACATATATATCTTTCAAATAATCACACATCTTAATAATTACTGCTTATAACTTCAATTGCTCCTTTTCTATTTTTGAGCAAAGAAAAAAACACATTGAATGTAACTTCAATGTGGTCTTTAAACACTACTACTTCTTTTAATCAAATAGCCTTCTTCTCATCAACTTTTTCTTGATTTCTTTCTTAAATAAATTATTCAATGGAAGTCCAAATATGTAATGCCTTTGAACAAATTTCAATATTTTTGTGATTTCTAAAAGTTCTTAATTTTTCGCAGCAATCTTCTCTCCACAATAAATCATTTCCTGCTGTTTCTAAAAGTGAAAGTGATATATACATCGCTTCAGTTATATCTTGTAAAATTATCTCATCTATTGATTTCATTAAATTTTCTGGATTATAATATCCCTTTAAGTTTTGTAATACTTTCGAAATTTCATTATATGAAAACTCCATAATATATGGTCTTTCTTTAAGTATTTGTGCAATATTATTTATATATTTTATAGTTTTTATTGAATTATCAAAATCTATACATGCTGTATAAAGTTTAATACTCATCTTTTTCAATGTTTCATCAGATTTTATAACTTCAATTATTTCTTCAAATAAAGGTATTAGCTTTTGTCTTGTCATTTTATTTAAAGATACAATTTTATTTACAAGAAAATTTAATCTTTGTATATGAGGCATATCTCTTTGAGATTTCCCATTAATGTCTTCTGTTATCCTTACATTAACCATAAATCTAACAGTATCTATTATATACTTATTTATATTGCCATCTACAACTACGCATATTAATAAATCCAAGGCCGACTTCCACTTGCCTGAATCATTTAAATCAGTTATCACTTTATAAGCAGAATTAGCAATGCTGTTCTCATCTATATTTATCCAATTTTTCATTGTAATAATAGCTTCTTTAGAAACTTCATTGTCATCTAAATCTGCAATTTTTAGTATTAATTTTAAATACCTATTTCTATATTTCTTTTGAAGATGATTTGAATATTGACTTAATAAGCTTTTAATAACATCCCCTTCCTTACATTCAATAAGTCTAGCTAAAATTTCCCATGCAAATTCATAATCTAAATACTTTCTAGCAACATGTCCTATTGCTATCTGTACATCTTTGTGTACATTTTCTTTTTTAGCTTCATTTAATAACAATTTAATGTTTTCTTCACTTCTATACTCTCCCAACAATCTTATAACTTCTTTTCTCACAGTTATTTTTAAATGTTCTCTTTGGAAAAGTTCATCAATAACTTTAGTAAAAGATTCATGATTCATATTTCTTATACATCTTGGTATAGAATACATGGCTGTTCTTGCTTTATCTCCATCTAAATTATCTAATAAAACTTTAATAGCTTTTTCAGGTTCTTCTGTAGTTGATAATGCATGTAAAGCTGATTCTGAAATAAGAACTTCACTACTTTTTACAAGACCATCAAAACATCTTAAATCAATATCTGACATTTTAGCTAATGCATGTATAGCCTGATGACGTTCATAATAACTATATTGTGATCCATTAGCTATTATTTTAAGTAATTTGCTGAAAGTCTGCTGCTGGCGTGGAAGATATTTATTAAATTTATCTACTGCTGGTAAAAGATAAATTGTCTCTCCACTTAAGAACTTACCCTTAATCACATTGCCTTCAATATATGGATCTAACCATTCTTGTCGTCTTGTATGAAGATGCAAAAAAACTTCGTTTATACATATAAATGATTTATCCATCTCTAACAATTCTTTAACTCTTTTATCTCTTGTCTTTTTATATGCTAGGTAATTTTTTGCAGCCTCTTTAGAATAGTTCTCATATTTTGACATTACTACTTCCTTTAATAATTCCTGAAGCTTTTCTATCTTATATCCTCGTTTTCCTAATAAATTAGCCATTTTAATTATGCAACTGTAATTTTCTCTTTTATTTAAGTCCTTCAATAAAGGATAAAATTCTTCAAAGATTATTTTTTCCAGTCCCTTTTCTATATCATCTAATTTAAATAAAAAAAGTATTGAGTTTCTTTTAGATAAACTAGTTAATGTATTTAATGCAAACTTGAATATTTTACTATTATTTTTATCTGTATTATGTTTTAAAATCTTAAAGGCTAATTTTCCCAAATAATTCAAAGTATCATAAGACGTATCTCTAGCTTCAATAACACTATTAAAAATAACTTCTAGAAGTTTTACATCTTTATCGTCATACAATGATGTCTGACAGTTAGAAAGCTCTTCCAAAACAGCTTTTCTTACTGGGTCTTGATCATTTTTAATACGAGATAAATAAGTCAAAGTTTCAGAAACTTCTCTCCTGCTCAATGCAGTGCTTTTTATGATTAATTTAAGTGCCAAACTACGTTCTTCTGCATTTGAAGCTTTAGCTTCTTTTTCCAAAATGCCCCTACTAAACTCAATATCACAATAAGCTAAAGTATTGATATATCTGTTTTTATTATTAAGAACTTCTTTAATATTTAGCATATTTTTAGCTATTTTATCACGGAGTTTACTAGGCAGTTCTTTTAATATTGCTCTATGAAAAACTTTCTTATTAACTTCATCCTCATCATATACACCATAAAAAAAATCTTCACGATTTGAAGGTGGAAGACTGTGAAGTATCTTTATAATATGATTAACTTTATTTTTAAGAATCTTACCTATTTCTATCCACTGATTTATAGTAAAGTTAACTTTTCTGCTAAAAATACATCTTGGAACACCATACAAGAGAAGCTCTTTTCTACATTCTTCTGATAAAAGTATACTGTGTACTTTAGAAGGATTTTTTCTAACAAGAATTCCAAACTGCTTAGATAAAATAGAATAAATTTTATCTCTTGGTGGAAAATTCATTGCACAATCTAATATAAATTCCCCATTAGACAAAACTAAGACTTCTACTGCATCAAAAAATGTATTCCAAACATACACCCTTTCCCTATCTTTTGCATCTTCTAAAGATTTCTTGAAATACTTTATAAATACTTTTTCATGGTAAACTGCTATTCTATTCCAATGATCAATTGCATACCCAATTTCATCAATATATTTTTCAACAGTTTCATCAGAGCATATTGCAAATATCCTCTTTGCCTCTCCTGCCCCATATTTTGAATACACAATAGGAAATAATCTTTCAGCTACATCCCTGCGATTTACATAGTAAATAGTGTTTAATAACTTCTTACGGCATTCGCAAGATAAATTTCTCATTTCTTTTTCAATTTCATCTACTGATCCATGTTTAGCTAAAAGTTTAGCTGCTTTTATTCTTATGCTATTTTTGTGGTGACTTAAAGCTTTTGTAATAATTTCACAATTCCTGATAACATCTGCACCAACTAGAGCCAAGTTAGCTTCATATTCCCCACCTTCTAATAAAGAATACAATAACTTTATACATTTATCTTTATCCATATCACGTGCTAATAATGCAACTTTTTGTACTCTCTCAGAATATCCTAATGAGTCTAATTCTTTAATCAAACTCTTTTTCTTATTTATAATGTTACTAAAAAACATATATAACTCCTTAACTTTTATTCATATATTTACATTATCGCTTATATATGGATAAACTTAAGTTCGTGACTCTTATAACATAGTTATTAACCTTTTAACCATTCTACTGTATCACAACTAACTCTTACAGATTATAACTTCTTTAGTTGATCAACTCTTTTTAAACATGGATTTAGCTGCTCGTTTCACAACATCAAAAAAACTTAAAGAATTAACCATATGATCTGGATCAACATAATTTCGAACAGTACGAAGCACTCTTTTTGCTTCTTTAGAAGCAAAGGTATAAGTACCATTTTTTTTCGTTTGGATTGCATATCGCGGAATCCATTTTCCTTTAAACAATACAGATGCAATGACATAGTCAACTTCTTCCCAAGGAATTTGAATATATTTGTGAGGATCACGAGAATTATAGAACTCAAAGCCTTTGTCGCCTATCATTATTTTTCCATAATCTGCAAGCCCAGTAAAAGCTGTTGCATCAATCGCTAGATCCACTTTTGTATTCAGTGATTGAACCATCTAATCTACCTCTTTTCTACTTAATACATACATTTATTTTTATTATATATTTTTTATATGTTTCTATCAATTGTTGAAAAATTTATTAAAAATAATACTTATTTAACCAATTTATTTCATTAGTATTATAAAAATTATTTTTTTGAATGTGCCTCAACTACTTTATATGTTAACAAAAGCCCAGGCTAAAAGCCTAGGCTAAGCAAAAAATATTACATTAAACCAATCAAATGGAATACAACACCAATTACGAATAATCCAAGAATTATAACAATTGGAGATACTTTCTTCTTAAGCAACCACATACAAATAAATGTAATTATTAATCCTGCAAGCCCAGGAATTAATGAATCTAAGTTATTTTGTAATGTTGTAACTTTTTCAGGTGTTAATGACATACCTGCGCCTTGTTGCATTAAAGCTGTTTTTATACCTTCTGCTCCTTGTGGAAGAGCACTCCAATCAATAAATGCACCCTCACTTAACTTAACTGATGATACTACTGGTGCAAATTTAACAGATACCCATCTATTAACTAATGATCCCAAAATGAACATACCTAGTATAGATGCCCCTTTTGTAACATCTTGTAACAAACTACCTGATAAATCATCACTAATACGAGATCCTGCTTTATAACCAAATTCTTGTGTATACCACATGAATGCCATACGAATGATATTCCAAGCAACGAAGAATATTATTGGTCCAAGTATATTACCACTCATAGCAAGAGTAGCACCTAATGCTCCTAAAATTGGTCTAACAGTAAACCAAAAAACTGGGTCTCCGATACCTGCTAAAGGTCCCATCATACCAACTTTAACACCTTGAATAGTTGCATCATCTACAGGTGCACCATTTGCACGTTCTTCTTCTAAAGCTAATGTTACTCCAAGAACTGGTGAAGCTACATATGGGTGAGTGTTGAAGAATTCCAAATGACGTTTTAATGCCTCTGATTGTTCCTCTTTAGTCTTATATAATCTCTTGATTGCTGGAATCATTGCATATGCCCAACCACCGTTTTGCATTCTTTCATAGTTCCAAGAACCTTGAAGGAAAAATGAACGGAACCAAACAGAAATACGATCTCTTTTTGTTAATTTTAATTGTTTTGACATTTTCGTTTCCTCTCCCTTCTTAGTATCTATCAATGATATCCCCTAAAGGATCACCAGTATTTGAACTTCCACCATTACCTGCTCCACCTTGTTTGCTAAGTGCTAAGTAAATAAGAGCTAAAGCTACACCTATTGCTCCAAGTCCGATAAGTGTAATTTCTGAAATAGTTGCTAATACAAAACCAATTGCAAAGAATGGCCAAACTTCTTTTGTAGCCATCATATTAATTACCATTGCGTAACCAACAGCTACAACCATTCCACCACCAATTGCTAAACCATCTGTTAACCAAGCTGGCATAGCTGCAAGTAACCCTGATATTGGACCAGCACCAATTATTAAAATTAATGCTGCTGGAATTGCAATACGTACACCCTGCATACAAATAGCAACAATTTGCCACATTTCAATAGCCCTTATATTTCCTTCCTTAGCTGCTGCATCCATAAAATGTACAAACGCTGTAGCAATTGTACGACAAATAATTGTTAATAATAGTCCTGCAACTGCTAAAGGAACAGCAATAGCGATCGCCGCAGTAATTCCTTCTTTACCAGTTTGACCTCCAAGAACTAAAATAATTGCTGATGCAACAGATGCTAATGCTGCATCTGGTGCTACTGCAGCACCTATATTTGCCCAACCTAAGGCCATCATTTGAAGAGTACCACCTAAGATTAAGCATGGTAACAAATTACCTGTAACCAATCCAATTAATGTACATGCAACTAATGGTTGATGGAACTGGAATTCATCCAATATACCTTCTACACCAGCTAGAAATGCTATAATAATGACTAATACAATTTGAAGTATATTTAAAGTCATGATTACTAATCCTCCTTTTATTAATAATTAAATTATTTTTGTTTTTTTAATTCTTCTTGTGCTCTTTTAAGTATTTCATCCATATTTCCTTTTGAATCATTTGGTACTTTACGAACATCAAAATTAAGTCCAGCTTGTTTTAACTTATTGAATGTATCAATATCTTTTTGATTAAAAGCAAGTACTTTATTTGGTTGAACCTTACCTATAGAATGAGCCATAGAACCAACATTTATTGTCTTTAATGGCACTCCACCTTCTACCACTCTAAGTACATCTTCTGGATTTTCAAAAAGAAGTAATGCGCGTTGACCACCAAAATGTTGATCATCTTTTGCAAGTTTAATCATATGATCAACTGGAACAACATGTGCTTTAACTCCTGGTGGAGCAGCTTGTTGTATTAATTTCTTACGAAGTTCATCTTTAGCTACTGCATCTGAAACTACAATAATTCTTGTAGGTTGAACAGTTTTTGTCCAAGCAGTCGCTACTTGACCATGAAGTAAACGAGAATCAATACGAGCTAAAACATATTCGAATGATCCTGGTTTACCTGCATTAGATTGTTTTGCTGAATCTTCAATAGCCTTACCAGTATCTTCTGGTTCTAATTCTTCTGGCTTAACCTTAATACCTTCTTTAGCTGATGTTAAGATATAAGATGCAATTTCTTGTGCAGATTCCATAGAAAGACGTGCACCATAAGCTTCAATAAGCATTGGTAAATTTAAACCAGCTACTATTGCCCATTTATCTTTGTGTTCTTCAAATAAACCATTTGCTTGATTAAATGGTGTACCACCCCAAAGATCAACTAAGAATAAGACTTCATCTTGATTGTCAAAGGATGTAATTGCATCTTTCATTTTTGCTTTAAGATCATCAGGTCCTTCACTAGGCATCAACGTAACAGCTTTTACGTTTTCTTGTTCTCCAAAAATCATTTTACCAGATTGCATGATGCCTTTAGCAAATTCTCCGTGACTAGCAAGAATAATTCCTACCATTTTTATACCTCCTATTTTTTATTTGTTACAAAACAAAAAAGACATAAGCATTTGGAAATAAAATAAAGAAATATATGTTCAGATTTGGTCACATTATTTGTACACTAAATTAAATCATAAAAAAAATCATAATACCTAAAAAAACTGTACAAAACATATGATACAACAAACAATATTACATTTACTCTATTGCATTTTTTATTTCCCTACGCTTATGCCTGATCGAATCAGTAACACGCTAAATATTTATATTTTATTGTAATCTACTTAAGAACTCTTACTAAATATTCTTTTTGACTACGTTTACATGATAGCACTTTTTTTCTTATTGTGCAATATATTATTAAAAATAACCTAGAGCAATTTCATCTTCTACTTTTACTACTGCATAAATTAATGCTTTTATAGCTTTTATTTTTAAGTTCTGACGCTTTCAATTTTATCATCTCGTTTTTGCAATAAAAAAACTACTATTTAACAATTCCAATTAATTACTATTATATAATGATAATATTTAAGTTCAAAAATAACCAAATGGAGCATTTCTTTTAAACCCAGTTACTATAACAATTCTCTTATCTCTCAATGAGTACTCAACAAATTCCCATATAAACTGTGGATTTATTGCACTTATCACTTTTTTGCACCCTTCATACCATTCGCTTGAATTATCAATATTCTTATAATTATTAAAATATGATTTTTTAAAATCATTGAAAAATGGAATATTTTTCAATTTGTTGACTTGTCTATTATTATCTAATATACCATCTGGATAAGACATAAATGGCACATTTGTATTAACAAACCAAACATTATTCATATATTGGACATAAGAATCTTTTTTTGTATTTTTTAAATATGTGTCATTGTATCCCAAAAAATCTTGTACCCTATAATAAGTTCTATGTTTTTCATTATATGAAATATCGCATAAAATAATACTATTTGCGCACTTCATAAAATTGAAATAGTAATTGCCAATAACCACTGTAAATATTTCAGTTATTGTTTCCTTATGTTCAACCTTTAATTTACTATCTCTCAATCCAGGTGGTATATGGTAAAAATATACATACTTAACAAATTCAATTAATACACTTCCAAAAACCTCTCTCACTTGAAAGTCTCTGAAAATTTGCGTAAATTCTTCACTCTCCCATTTTTTAAAGTACGAAAAATCTTTATAATCGTTAAATTTATTAAGATTTTTTGTTGCCCATGACCAAATTTTTAAATAAACGGGATAAGTACTGTTAAATTTTAATTCTACTTCATCTTTAACCCTAGGCATTTCTTGAAATAACATAAACTCCTCCATTAAACAATAATAAATGGTATATTTATAACCCTCGCACACCTTATTATATCAATAATTTGAGTATAATGGAATATTTTATAATTATATATATTTCCCTTAGGTTCATTTGGAACTGTATTAAACCAACCATTAACTATTATGGCATCAACATCTTCTACATCCTCATCTGCAATAAATCTATATTTTCCATATAATAATATATATTGGATTTTCATTAGTTATAAGTGCAAAAAATAGACTAATATACTTAATGTATTAAAATACTAAGACAGTTTTTGTTTATTATATGAAATTATTGAACTTAGTCGAAAAAAATGTTATGCTGTCAATGTTAAACTTAGTAAAATGTCTTTACTACATAAAAATCAAATGTAAAATTTCAATTGATAAAAATATATTAAAGTGCTTATTTTTATAAGCTCTTTTTAAGTTATAAAGAGAGGTAATAATATGATAAAAGTTGATAACTTGTCCTACTCATTTCCCCAAAAGGATTTATATAATAACATTTCATTTACATTAGAAGATGGTGACCATTGTGCTTTTATAGGAACAAATGGCAGTGGAAAAAGTACACTTATAGATATACTTATGGATCCAGAAGAATATATGTTTGATGGTACATTAGAAATATCTCCAAATTGTAGAATTGGGTATGTAAGTCAATTCTCACAACTGGATAAAATAAAAGAAATTACAGTTTTCGAATATATAGCAGAAGAGTTTATTAAACTACAAAATGAAATAACATCTATTTGTACTGAAATGGAGACATCTTCAGATATTGATACTTTACTAGAAAAGTATCAACAAGCTTTAGATGCATTTGATGCAATTAATGGCGATGATTTCGAAAACATTATTAATAAGAAACTTAATCTTACAAACTTAATCAAATATAAAGATTTAATGATATCTGAACTTAGTGGTGGAGAATTCAAGCTTATCCAAGTAATTAAAGCAATGCTAAATAGTCCAGACTTAATGATTATGGATGAACCAGATGTGTTTTTAGATTTTGGAAACCTTAATTCTCTTAAAAATCTAATTAATTCACATAAAGGAACAATGTTAATTATTACACACAATAGATATCTATTAAATAATTGTTTCAACAAAATTCTTCATCTTGAAAACATGGAGATACAAGAGTTTGATGGAAGCTATATTGATTATAACTTCTCATTACTTCAAACTAAAATTGAATTACAAGAACTGGCTGCTGAAGATACTGCTGAAATTGAAAGAAATGATATATTAATAGAAAGACTCCGAGAGCTTGCAACTGAAAATGCTGAACAATTCAGAGGAAAAACCCTAAGGGCTAGGGTTAAAATTCAAGAAAGATTAGAAGAACGTAGAATTAAAGCTCCATTTATAGCTATTAAAGAACCAGATATCAATTTAAATACCTATAATAAACTTGAAGAAACTATTGCTTTAAAAGTTAATAATTACAGTGTTGCCTTTGATGAGATACTGTTAGAAAATGTTAACTTTGAAATTAAATCTACTGATAAAGTAGCTATTGTGGGTTCAAATGGTACTGGAAAAACTACTTTACTTAAAGAAATATTTAAAAATAATAATGATTCTATTGAGATAAATGAACAAGTTCAAATGGCTTATTTATCTCAGATTCAAGGCAAAACACTAAATGATTCTAATACCATACTTGAAGAGTTCTTAGATGCTGGTTTTGAAACTTATGAAGACATTAAATCACATATTTTTGAATATGGTTTTGAAGAAGAAATACTTAATCAAAAGATAGAGTCTTTATCTGGTGGAGAAAAAAATATGCTTCAATTAGCTAAAATTTCTGCTAGTAATGCAAACTTGTTGCTTCTTGATGAGCCTACAAGTCATTTAGATACATATTCACAAATAGCATTAGAAAAAGCCATAAAAAACTATAATGGCGCTATTCTAATGGTTTCTCACGATTTCTATTCTATAGTAAACTGTATGGATTATATTTTAATTGTTGAAGATAAGAAAATAAGAAGAATGAATATGAAGACTTTCAAAAAAATGGTTTATGCCAATTACTTTGAAAAAGATTATTTAGAAATTGAACAAAATAAAAAATTAGTTGAAACAAAAATAGAATTAGCTTTAAAAGATAATGATTTTATCACTGCAAAAGATTTATCTGAAGAGTTAGAAAAGCTGATTAAGTTACTCCAAATTTAGTTAATAGCACAGGGTGGCAATGTCATCAAGCTAAGAATACATTAAATTGGTAAAATAAAAACTTAATATTTTTAAAAATCATCCTAATAATCATTCTGAATACCTTTTGTAGGTATATCTAGAGGTTGGGGTGATTTTTTAGAATTTAAAAAAACTCTTCATATTTTATATTTTACTTTACATTTATAGAATGCTCTATATCTATTGTTTGTTTTACGCTTCCTTAAGCTTTAATCTGTTAAGTTATGTAAACATTGCTCTTATAAACTTAATCTATTTATTTATTTTTCACTATAATTTTATAGGACCTCATGATTCATTGAATAATTTGACTCCAGCTGAAGTTGCCTTTTGTGGTTTTCTTATCGTAGATGCATATCAATCTATCACCTCCCTGTCTAAGTAATTTTGCGTAAAAAAATAGCCTACTCTAAATATCGCAAGCTATTTTCTACTATTTCTTTCCCTATTATTTTTTCTTGTTCTTCTTTAGCTTTCACCTTTTTAAATAATTCCTTTAAATCATAATATCAATACTTTAAAAATTGTTGATATAAATTATTTTGTTTACACATTACATTTTCCAATATCTTCAATACTCTTTAGAAATATTGTTCTAACTCTTCTATTGAATTCAACTCAAATATATCTGTTGCAATTAACTCTATTGTTTCTTTTGGAAGTGATTTTATTTTTTCCTTATATTCATTAGGTAATTTTTTAAACTTTTTCATTAGCTGTTTAATCAGAAGCTCAGCTTTTCCTTCATCTTTCCCTTTTTCAATTCCTTCTTGTATTAGACTTTTACCAAGTTCAGTCATTCTCAATTCCTCCTTTACTTTCTCCAAATCTTTTCCGCTTAAAAATTTATTTGCAAAAGCATATAGTATTGATTCTATATCATTCTTATAGTCATTATTTATGTCTTTTACTACGTGTATAGCGTTTATTATTTTATCAGATATTCCTATCTTCCCTCCCATAATAGGAGTGAATGTTAGAGCCATTATATCTTGTTTTGTAATCTCTATTCGACATAGATATTGAATTAACTTTGTATTCATTTATTCCTGTTTCTAAAATACTCCCTGGATCTTTTATATTGCCTGAATAAACAACATAATTAATAAACTTTTCTATGTGTAGTTCCACCTAAACTTGTGCATTTTTTAGTAGTACTTTAAAATAATAAATTCCTGCTATAGTTGCTACAATATGACTTATCAAAACAGCTACCCATATTCCATTTAATCCTAAATCACCTGTAGATAATACCTTTGCTAGTGGCATACGAATAATAATATAGTAGAAAATCATTAAAAACATAGCTGACATTGGTTTTCCAAAACCATTTACTGCTCCAAAAACAGAATTAGTAATAACATTGCATATATATCCAACTGAAATAATTGAAAAATAAACTTTAACTAAATCTTTAACACTTTCATTTGCCCCAAACATTTGTGCTAAATTTTCTGAAAAAAATACTACTATAATTGTTAATACAATTAAAAATCCACTACCTAATAATACTCCTGATTTAAGATATTCTTTTGCTTTTTTTATATTTTTAGCACCAAAGCACTGACCAGTGCATGTAGTAATTGTCATGTTAAGCGCCATAGCAGGATAAAATAAAATTGTTTCTAATTTTCCTGAAATACCAAATGCAGCTATAGGCAATACTCCAAATGTACTAACTAAGCAAGTAATAAAACTTGTACTTATTGCAGGAATGCTTTGTTGAATAATAGATGGTATTGCTTTTAGTGTAAGATTCTTTAAAGTATTTTTGTCAAAGAACTTAAAATTAATTACAATTAATTTTTTCTTAATAATATATACAATCATAATAATCATCATTATTCCCTGAGACAATAAAGTTGCAATTGCTGCACCTTTAAGTCCCATTTTATTAATAAAAATAGGATCCAAAATTATATTAAGTATTGTACAGAAAATAATAGATACCATTTGCATAGTTGTATTACCAAAACTGCGTAATACAGCTGTAAAATATAAGTACATAAATACAAAAACATATCCAATCATATATAAAATAAGATACTCTTTTGACATAGCATATATCTCATTTGGTGTGTTTAAAAGATTTAAAATAGTTTTTGCACTAAGTTCACAAATAACAGTTATAATTATGCTGAAAATAAATGCTACTATAAAAGAAGTTGATATTACTTTATTTTGATTTTCTTTATCCTTTGCCCCAACATATTTTGATAACAAAATTGCAACCCCATTAGTAGCACCCATTGCAATAGAAATTGTTAACAGTATAGGTGGCATTGATACAGTAAGTGCTGCCATTGCTTTTTCACCAAGTAGATTTCCAACCCAAAGACTGTCAACTATGTTGTATGCCATGCTAAATATAAATGCTATGAGCACTGGGATAGTAGCTCCTATTAGTTTTCTAGTTGTGTTACCTGTTGTAAAATCTTTTTCTAATACATTTTTCATTTAAATCCTCTTCTTTCTTTGATTACTGTTTAGTGAATTGTAGTCAATGAATGAAATTCACTCACTAAGTATTTTTTTACCCTAACAAAATATCACTTTACAGAAATACTTTATTAGGGATGTTTATCTAATAACCAATCATTATATCTATTGTCTTATTCCTAATATTGAATTTATAAATCCACGAATTTGTTTAATTTTTTCTTCCATAGAAATGTCTTTGCATGACAAAACACCTATTTGTCCATACATAATAAAATTAGTCATTATTTCAACATTTTCAATATGAATTTCTCTTTTTTCACATAACTTTTTAAACTCTTTACATAAACTTGGAATTAAATATTTTGCAATTTTTATAGTAAGCTGCTCATGCAATATTTCATTACCAGTCTTATGATAAAAATAATGATATTTGCTGTTATTTTCTTGAATTAGCATTAATTTAGCCATATCGTCCATACGTTCTATTAATGTTTTTTTATCATCACAAATAACCTTTAAAAATTTTTCTCCACATTCTTCAACATACTTATCCATTGCGGTTTCGAAAAGTTCTTGTTTTGATTTAAAGTAACGATAACATAACCCTGGTACCACATTCATTTCCTTTGCTATGTCAGCCATAGAAGTTGATTCATATCCTTTTTTATAAAATAATCTCATTGCTGTATCTAATATTTCCTGTTTGCGAACTTCAGGCTCCTTTGAAATTCGTACCATATTTAAAAGCCTCCTTTCATCATTCTAAACATAATATATCACTTGAATGAATAAAAGTCAATGAATTATATTCATTGATATCTATAACTCTTGCTATTATTATTTTATTTTTTTCTTTCTTTAATAATTAAAGTCCACACATAAATAGCCAAAATTCCAGAAAGAAAAAGTATAAAATCTTCTGGTACACCAAACATAAAAATTTTAGGCAATCCTGTTAACGCCCAAAATATTAATAGTATTAATATTTTATAATCTACTTTGGTAGAAAAAGAAACTAATAATGTAATTGAATATACTACAAGCGGGCAAGGCATAAGCCATGTAGTTATTGCAGGATATGCATGTCCCAATATAATACTAATTAATGGATAGGCTAAAAATAGAATGTATAAAATGAATACTAATTTATTAAACCTTTTATTTCTTTCAAAAATTATATTATCTTTAAATATGTCAATAAAAAACAATAATGCAATACTGCCAAATAAAGTAGCTGTTAAATATTTGTTTAACTCATTAGACCCATTCAGTATAAAAAATACAATTGAAATCCAAGCAAAACTAAAAGATAAAAATATTTTCAATGAAATTTTCACAATTTTTGTTGGTTTAATATATATTAGTCTTGTTAACACTAAGCCTATAGCACATATTATAAGTTGTGCTATCCAAGTGCTTTTATTATAGTTAGAAATCGTATTCCAAAATATCACAGACATATCACACCTCCAAACTTAATTTATTTTAGATATATTGTCTATCCAATTTACTATACTCTCTAGAACCAATTTAGTGTTACCAACATTACAATGTCTTTCTGCAAATTGCTTTTCATTAAATAATTTAAAAGTTAATGATTTTACATTTGTTAAAGCATCTATTTCTTTTTTATAAAATTCTTTAGGAATAAAATGATCTTTAGAAGCACCAATCAATAGAAAATCTTGTTTAATCAAAGGAGCTATATTATATATTTGAAAATTCATTGATTTAGCAAAATAATCATAAGGTGTATTAACTCCAAAATTATATATACCATGCTTAATTCCCCATTCGGCCATAGGGTCTTTTTTCATTTGTTTTTCCATCAATTTATTAATCATAAATTTTTGTTTTAATTTGAACAATACCCTTACAATTCTTTGAACTTTTTTAGTACGGGTTGACATTAATATATCAAAAAAACTAGGGAATATACTCCATGCTACAACTTTTGTAATTCTTTTTTCAAATGCAGCAGCTCTGGGAGCTAATATTCCACCTAAGGAAATACCTATCACTGTAACATCATTTAAGTTGTAATAATCCAAAACACATTTCACAGGTTCCTCCCATTTGTGGGTAAATGGAATATTATATTTTCTTAACACTTCTCCTTGTCCTGGTCCTTCAAAAGCATAAATAGAATACCCTTTTTCTCTTAAATATAATACTGTAGATTTAAATTCTTCAATATATGAATCATTTCCACCAAATATAACAATTGCACCCTTTGATTCTTTTTCAGGTAACGATACCCATACTGGTAAATATCCATTGTCATATTTAATTTTTTCTCTTTTAATTATTCCTTCCTTTATAAAAATGTTTGAATTCAAATCATAAAATAACTTTTTTGCTTTCTCATAAACTTTAATTTTATCTGGATTTTCATGGAACATGAAAAACTCTGCCATACGATAATATGCTATTGCCTGTTCTATACGCTTTTCACTTAAAGCTTTATCTCCAAGTTTTAACATTTCTCTTTCCCAATCTTTAGGCGCTTTTATTAAATAGCTTATAGACTTAATTTCTTCAGCATCTCCATTACTCCACAATATTGTTCTATTTAATTGATAGTTAAAATTAGGCTCACTATTCAAATTATATGTACCTACTTTAAAATTGTTATTATACATAAACTCAATCACTTCCCATATCTTGTTTAATAAAGAACATATGGTCATTATTATTTTATTTAAAAATGTTGACTATTTATTAATCAACATTTCTGAACCTTTTATATGATATTTAATTAATTTATTAAAATTATCATAAATCTCTCTATTATCCTTTTTATTTCTTAGTATCTCTAATATACCTTCTATTAAATTAAAAGCAATTACATGAGCTATAAAGCATTCTTTAGCAATATTTTCGGAAAATCCTTCTGCAAAATGCCTTTCTAACATATTAATAATTTTTGATTTTATATCTTCATACTTTGTACCTTTTGAGCAATCCATAATAAGAAGTAATTCTTCTCTGTGTTCCGATGAAATTTTAAATAGTTTCTGAACCATCATTTCAATAAATTCATTGCTACCAAATTTCTCATAGAATTTATGATTTACAAAAAATTCAGTCATATTTATCAAATCATTTGCCATAGCATCAGTAATATAATAAAAAATCTCCTCTTTTGTGGCAAAATAATTATAAACATTGCTTTTACTTACATTTGCTTCCTTTGCAATCATATTCATTGAAGTTTTCTCAAATCCATATTCACTAAAAAGTTTTTTAGCCTCATAAGTTATATTGTTTTTAACCTCTTCTTTTAATATTTGCATAAACGACCACCTATTCTTTTATAATAATATTATATTATTATATTCGTCAAGTTACAATACCTCTTCCACAACAATTCCACTCTTATAAACATCCTTTAGAACAGGATCTATTGTTACATATCCATCTACCTTTTTTATAGAAACTTCATAAACAGTACCTCTTTTCCTCAATTTTAAAATCTAACATTTCTAATATATTTTTATTTTATCCTATTCATTCAATCTAAACATCCTATTATAAATATTTTCTCTTAACAGATTCCCTTGCACACTTCATTTGTAAATTACTATCTTTCCAAGGATCTATTGTTACTAGTATTTCATTAATATTTATTCTTTTGAAAATTTTCTTAGTTTTTCTAAGTTGATTTTTATTGTACTCAATTATAATCTTTATAATGCAAGAAATTTACGAGAAAAATTAAAAAGTATGACTTCAATAAAATATGGAAGTCATACTTTTACTTTACACTATTAAATTTAAGAATCTCTATTAAAATTAAATTATTCCTTAAATGTTTCTTGCTACTTCATATGCATCCCATATAGCATACATTATATTTTGAACTTTGTTTGCATCACCAATCATTCTAACATTACTGTGTAAGAATTTAATTTTATTATATAGTGAATTTTCTGAATTATATCCTATTGCAACAATTGCTGAATCAGCTTTAACTATTTCTTGAGATTCTTTGTTTTCAATTATAAATCCTTCCTCTGCTGCTTTTATTATTTTAGAGCCACATCTTACATTAATCTTATTAAATGCTACTAACTCTTTTAACATATCATGATTTGCATGGCATAAAGGTCCACCAACTTGTAATATATCATCCATCATTTCAACAATAGTTACATCTTTCCCCATTTCCTTTAACCATAGAACTGTTTCACAACCTACTAGTCCACCACCAATTACTATAGTCGAATTTCCAACATCTTTTTTCTTAAGTAATACTTCTTCTGCAGTATAAACATTTTCTGTTCCTTCAATACTTAATCTTCTAGGAGTAGAGCCTGTAGCTAGTATAATTGCATCTACATGGGTTTCTTTAATCATTTTTTCTGTAACAATTGTATTATATCTTATCTTAACTCCAAGTTTATTCAATTGTAATTCATACCATTGAATAAGTGCTATATCGTCTTCTTTAAAACTTGGAGCTCCTGCTGCTACTAGATTTCCACCTAATCTATCACACTTTTCAAATATTTCTACCTCATGCCCTCTTATTGCAAAGTGTGCCTACAATATCTACCACCCTCATCTTTGTTTTCTTACCTTCATTAATATTTAATGTATTATAAATTCTTAAAGAATAAAAAAGCACTCCATCCAATTAAAGACATAAAAAATAACAAGTTCCCTATAATATATAGTTGAACTTGTTATTTTCATAGTTTATTTAAATGTGTTTAACTAAAGAGCAAATTTATTAGTTCTTAAAATGTGGCTTATCTAAGCATCCATCCTGAAATTACCATCATTTGAACTTCTGATGTTCCTTCATAGATTTCTGTTATCTTAGCATCACGCATCATTCTTTCAATTGGATAATCACTTGAATATCCATAGCCACCAAATAATTGCAGGCAACGATTTGTTACATTAGTAGCATTTCTAGAAGCAACCAATTTTGCCATAGCAGCTAAATGTGTATATTTTACATGATCATCTTTTGCACATGCTGCTTGATATACTAAAAGTTTTGCAGCTTCTGTACTTGCACGCATTTGTGCAAGTTCAAATTGAGTATTTTGGAATTGTGAAATTGATTTTCCAAATTGAACACGCTCTTTAACATATTTTACTGTTTCTTCTATTGCACCTTCTGCAATACCAAGAGCTTGTGCTGCAATACCAATACGTCCTCCATCAAGAGTCGCCATTGCAATTCCGAATCCTTTACCTTCTTCTCCTAAAAGATTTTCCTTTGGAACTATGCAGTTATCAAAGAATAATTCACATGTAGAAGATGCACGAATTCCCATCTTTAATTCATGAGTTCCAACAGAAAAACCTGGGAAATCTTTTTCAACGATAAATGCTGAAATACCCTTTGTTCCCTTGCTCTTATCTGTCATAGCAAAAACAATATATATATCTGCATATCCTGCATTTGTAATGAAAATCTTGCTTCCATTTAATACATAATGGTCTCCTTCAAGTACTGCTGTTGTCTTTTGCATAGAGGCATCAGTTCCAGCAACAGGTTCTGTTAATCCAAATGCACCTAATTTTTCACCTGAAGCAAGTGGTTTTAAATATTTTACTTTTTGCTCTTCTGTACCAAAAGTATGAATTGGAGTTGCACAAAGACTTGTATGTGCTGAAACAATAACACCTGTTGTCGCGCAACATTTAGATAATTCTTCTACACATTGTACATAACTTAATGTGTCCATTCCAGCTCCGCCGTATTCTTCAGAAAATGGAATTCCAAGTAAGCCCATTTCAGCCATTTTTGCTACATTCTCTTCTGGAAAACGCATGCTTTCATCAATTTCTTTTGCGATTGGTTTTACCTCATTTTCTGCAAACTCGCGATACATTTCTTGTAATTGTTCATGGGTTTCATCTTGTCTAAAATTCATATTAATCTCCTGCCTTCCTTTTTTCCTTTTTATAATTTGTTGGATATCAATTGTTTTTTCTTAATTCCTTTTCTTGTTTTGTGGAACATCTTTTCCTTTTTACTTTTTGTAGGATACGCTTATTTTTCTTTTTTTTACTTTTATGAGATATTTATATATATAAACTTTTTTATTATGAACTTAAACCTTCTATTTGGCTACATACTTTACCTGGATTCATAATGGAATTTGGATCAAAGACTTTTTTAATGCCTTTCATTAATTCCATATTTACTTCTCCAATGCTATCTCTTAAATAGCTAACCTTTCCACTACCAATTCCATGTTCTCCTGAAACAAGGCCTCCACATTTTATTGCTTCCTCGTAAATAATCTTAAAGAATTTATCAACTCTTGTTTTAAACTCTCCTTCTTCTAAATCATTACTGCATTGGTATATGTGAAGATTTCCATCTCCTGCATGTCCAAAGCTTTTAATAGTTATTCCACACTCTTCACCAGTTTTATTTACAAATGCAAGATAAGAAGCAATTTTATTTACTGGAACTACAACATCACATTCATCTAATAATTTTGTTTCTGCCATAATGGCTTCAAGGAAACTAGAACGTGCAGCCCACGCATCCTTAATTTTTGCTGGTGTATCAGCTACAAGCACATCAATTGCTCCTGATTCTAATACTATTTCACTAGCTTGTTCTATAAGATTATTTAACTCATCTTCATTACCCGCATCAACAGTTACAAGTAAATAAGCATTTGCAGTCACTCCATCAATTACTTGTGGGAAGACGCTTTTTCCAATATATCTTTCACTAGATAAAACGATTTCTCTTTCCATAAATTCTATAGCTTGCGGATTCATGTGTTCCATTTTAAATTTAGGAACAGTAGCAATACAATCATCTAAATTTTCAAAAGGTATAATTAAACTTGCAACTACCTTTGGTGCTGGCATGATTTTAAGTGTAAGTTCAGTAATAACTCCAAGGGTACCTTCTGAACCAATCATTAAATTCAAAAGACTATAACCTGAACTTGTTTTCGATACTGTAGCTCCAAAGTCTGTTACTTCACCGGTTGGAAGTACAACCTTCATTGCACGTACATAATCACGTGTTGCACCGTATTTTACAGCTCTCATTCCACCAGCATTAGTTGCAACATTTCCACCTAGGCAAGCAAATTTTTCACCTGGGTCTGGAGCATATAATAATCCTTTTTTTAAACAGTCCTCTGCAAGATCGTTTAATAAAACACCAGCCTCTACACGTACAATAAAATTCTCTAAGTCATAAGAAAGTATTTTATTCATCTTTGTAATATCAATTAAAACTCCTCCGAGTAGTGGAACTGCTCCACCTACAAGCCCCGTTCCTGCTCCTCTTGGAGTTACTGGTATTTTATTTTCATTACATATTTTTACTACCTTTGAAACTTCTTCAGTAGAATGTGCCATAAATACAACTTGTGGAGCTGCTTTTCCATAGATAGGCATTTCATCGTGACTATAATCTTCATTTATATCTTCACCTGTTAAAATATGCCCTGGAGCTGCCTCCTGTAATTTCATGATTAATTCTTCTGTCAATTGATTATACTCTGCCATAATAATCATTTCCTTTCTAATTTATTTAGTGCCAAATTTAAATTATTTCCTAAACTTTTACCTGAGATCTTTCATCCCTTATATTTTTATACTACTTATTTCTTATCTTTTATCTCTAAATACTACTTATATCTTACTTATTATCTCTTAACTAAATAAACGTGTACCTATAAAACATAGGATTCCACTAATAGTTATATAGCATATATAATATTTAAATACACTTCTTAAAATTTTACTTTCCGAACCAGATTTGCCTATTGCACTTGCGCCAATTGCAATACTTTGAGGACAAATCATCTTTCCTATACCTGCTCCAAGTGTATTGGCTGCACCCATCCATGCTGCTGAAAGTCCGAGTTTTTGTGCTGTTTGTACTTGTAATCCTCCAAATAAAACACTTGTAGATGTACCTGAGCCTGTGACAAAGCCTCCAATAGATCCTATTAATGGTGAAATTAATGGATATGCTCCTCCTGTAACTACAACTAAAAAACTTGCAATATCTGAAATCATTCCACTATAGCTCATTACTTTTGCGGTTGACATAACTGCACAAATTGTTACAATCGTTTTCCAGTTTGCTTTTAATGTACCTTTTAATACCTCAAACATCATTGGCACTTTTGCACCTTGTGTAAACCCTCCAATAATGGCCGCAATAAAGATAATTACACCCGGTGTATTAATCCAACTAAAGGTTAAAGTGTTTCCTCCTTTACCTGCATATACAATTACACTAGTTTTAAATCCTGCAATTGCATCATAAATTGGTGGGCATAATGTTGAAGTAAACATTAACATTAAAAATATTAGAATAAATGGGCACCAAGCTTTTACTGCATTACTAAATGATAAAGTTGTTTCTTCTTGTTTTTCATTAACTTGAATACAATATTCTTCTTGAGGATTTTTATTAAATATTTTTGCTGAAGCAACTGTACATATCATGCAACAAATAGATCCTACTATATTTGGTAATTCTGGTCCAAGTACTGTTGCTGTAATATAAGCAGGTATTGTAAATGATAATGAAGCAACCAAGGTAACAACAAATACCCCTTTAAGTGCCTTTATTCCTTTACCTACAATGCATACCATAATAAATGGACTTATAAAAAGGATAAACGCTTCAATTATCGCTGTATTTGCTGCTAGTGAGTTAGCTCCAACTTTCGTTATTTCAGAAAGTGTTACTAAAGGTATTCCAACTGATCCAAAAGCAGTTGGCGCTGTATTGGCAACTAAACATGCTAGAACTGCTGAAATTGGATTTAATCCAAGACCAGCGAGCATTGATGCTGGAATAGCAACTGCTGTACCGAATCCCGCCATTCCTTCCATGAAAATACCAAAGCCCCATCCAATAATTAATATTAATACTCTTTTATCTCTAGAAACTCCAGCTAACATTTTTTTAATGGAATCCATTGCGCCTGTACGTAGAACCAAATTATACGTAAACAAAGCTGCAACAATAACTAGACAAATTGGCCACAATGCGTTTAGTATTCCTTCTAATACTCCTGTCATAGTATAAATGACATTCAAATTCCAGAAGAAAATAGCTAAAATCATTGTAAGAACAAGTGTAATTAAACAGGCTTTAAAACCTGGCATTTTTAATCCGCTAAGTGCAATTATAAGCCAAATAATTGGTGCTATGGCCATTAAGAATTTTAAAAACAGCATTTCATATCCTCCTTATTTAATTCTTAAGTGGTATAATCTTTCACAAATTGGTATGACCATGGTATTATAATTATCCATCTCTCCACTTGCTAATTAATACTGTTTTAAAAATATACGAATATAATTATTTTTTATATGCTACGTTTATTATTAATTTATTTTTAATAATTCTCTAAGTGTACAAGTGTAAAATTTTATATTTAATTTCATATTCTTGTGAATTGAGATTTATTTTTAAGTTATTGCAATAGCTTTTAGTAAAATAACCCTTTATCTTAGAAAAAACTTTACTGTGCTTTTGCTTTTTTCATTTCTTCAATCATAACTGGAAGAATTTCTGCAACATTACCAACAATACTTAAGTTGGAAACTTCAAATATTGGAGCCTCTTCATCTTTATTAATTGCAACGATATAACCTGAACCTGTCATTCCAGATGTATGTTGTGTTGCTCCAGAAATACCACATGCAATATATAGTTTTGGTGCTACAATTTTTCCTGATTGTCCAACTTGATGTGCACGAGAAATCCATCCTTCCTCAATTGCGGGTCTTGTTGCACCAACTACACCACCAAGTACACGTGCTAATTCTTCAACAAGTTTAAAATTTTCTGCATTTCCCATTCCACGTCCACCAGAAACAATAACTTCAGCTTCTTCTAAATTAACAGATTCAGAAATTTCTTTTACTACATCAACAATTTTTGTCTTAATAACATTAGATGAAATTTCAACCTTCTTTTCTGTAACACTTGCATTTGAAGTAGATTCTGGCTTTGGAAAGCTTCCATTTCTAACTGTAACTATAGCAGTGCCTTCTACTTCAATATGTTCCAAAATTGTGCCGCCATAAGCTGGTCTAGTATATATAACTTTATCATGGCTTTTACTAATTCCTGTTACATCACTTACACAGCCTAAACTCATTCGTCCAGCAATACGTGGTGCAATATTTTTAGCGAGTGCTGTATTAGCTAATAGAATAATATCTGGATTTTGTTCCTTAACAGTTTCTGCTAATACTTCTGTCAAAGTATCACAGCCATCCGCATTATCTGCAAAAATAACTGGAATTCCAAACTCTGCTACTGTATCTGCTAAAGCCCTGTTACCTACTACAAGAGCTGTTCCTTCTGCCTCTAATGCTTTTACTGCACTAATAAGTTCTAGGCTTCCTCCCAATACTTTTTCTCCATCTGTTTCAATAAACAATAATGCTTTCATACTTTCCTTTTCCCCCTTAATTTAGATTGCCTTATCCTTTTTCATTTGTTCCATAACAGCACTTACTGCAAGCACAGCATCTTTCTCTTTAATCTTGATACCAGCTTCTTTCTTAGAAGGTTCAACATATTGAATGCAACATACTTTTGCTTGTTTTACCTCTCCAATTTCTGCTGCTGAGTAAGTTGGAATTACTGCCTTACGACTTGCCATCTTAGTTTTAATCGTAGGGTAACGTGGATCATAATTTGGTTTACTTACTGTTACTACTGCTGGTGATTTTAAAGAAACTAAATTATATCCTTCATCAGTTTCTTGATGAACTTCCAAATCATTATCTTTTAGACCTATTTCAATTGCACTACTTACAAAACCCATTTTAAGTTTTTCAGCAAGCATTGCTCCAACCTCACCAGTAATTTCATCTGTAGATTCCTTTCCACAAAGAATTAAATCAAATTTTTTACCCTTGTCCTTTTCAATTTTATTAATAGCATCTGCCAAAACATGAGCTGTTCCAAGGGAGTCTAAATCTGCATATAAATCATCTTTTACAAAAAATGCTTCTTTAGCTCCTACAGAAAGACAATTTTTCAAGGTGTTTAAAGAATCTTCTGCTCCAACTGTTAATACACTTACTTGCCCTCCATGTGCTTCAGTCAAGCGGACTCCTAGTTCTAATGCATATGTATCAAATGCATTTGCTACCAAACTCACTCCACTTAACTTGGGTTTTTTAGCTTCCTTATCCAAATGAATTTCAACAGAGTCATCTGGAACTTGTTTTACACATAACATAATTTCCATGTTTTTTCTCCCCTTTACCATTTACATTAATTTAATGATATTAACAAGTTTATTAATATTCTTTTCCTAGATTTAATATATTCCTATGATCAAAGATAATTTTCCTCCTATAAATTCATACGTACTTGTCATACCAATCATAAATAGGTAGGACCAATTTATAATTTCATTATATCTCCTCAAATACTGCTTGTAAACAATTGTTAATAATTTAACAGTAAATGTTTACATTGGTAATTTTGTCTATTATAAGAAGTTGTATATATAAGTCCTTAAATCAATTTTTTACATCTTTGATTTAAAGTAATTTTTTCCTTAATCCCCTTATTTTTATATTTATTGTTAAATTAATAACATAATCATATCAAAAAAATATTTAGATTATTAAGATGACATAACTTGCATTAATAATCTAAATTTAATTAATTAACCTTATCTGCTATCTATTTTTTTTGATAAATTGCAATAACAAATTGAACTAATTTATGTTTATGACTTAAACGCTCTATTTTACTTATGCGGCATATATTTCATTTAATTTGCTATTAGTACCTTCTACAAATCCATTACTTAAATCACTAGAAACTGAATTTTCAATAGCTTCAATATCCCGTAATAATCCATTCACAAAAGATGCCAATTCAGTAATATCTATATTTATATATTTATCAATAAAGATATATAATAACACAAGACCCTTTATCTTAAATAATTCTCTAAATTCGATAATGCACTTCTTTAACTTAAATACTTTAGGATAATTAACATATAAATAATTCTTTTCTCTTTCCGATAGTTTAGCATTCATCCATAAGTAA
Organism: Clostridium aquiflavi; assembly: GCF_031344075.1. NCBI lineage: Bacteria > Bacillati > Bacillota > Clostridia > Eubacteriales > Clostridiaceae > Clostridium > Clostridium aquiflavi. Next base: position 21,026 of record NZ_JAVJAN010000026.1, on the reverse strand, counting down.
TTGAAGATATAGCTTCTTTTTATATATGTATATTTTGCATCACTAGCACCGTTCTTAGTTTTGATACTATTATTCACAGAAGAATACTTATTTATGATTAAATTATTATCTTTAACAACTTTACGGATCATATGCCTTGCATTACTTCTTGAAAGTTTATAACCTTCAGATAATAATATATCTACAATCTGTTTCTCAATATAACCGTTCTCTATTAAATTATTTAACCTCATATTCTGTTAAATCTGACTGTGGAATAATACTCTTATATTTATATTGAATGTATAATATTAAATCACATATATCTTTTGGCTTTATTCTGCTCTTAACTAAACATCTATTCTTCTTATTTGTACTTTCTTTACTATACTTTATCTCATATACATAATTAACTTCTCGATTTAACATGTCCATTTTATCAATTCCTCCAAATTTCTATGTTTAAACTATACTCCAATAATACGGACATCTAATGTCCATCTTTGGTAAAAATTTATACAAATGGAGGACCTTTAATAACAACTGTATGGGATTCTATTAAATCAAATGTTGCCCAGAAACTATATCACCTTTTTTTTACTTTATGTTGCACTTGAGCATTAGCAAAGGACTCTTGTTCTTTACTTTTCAAATTTTATCTTCAAGACTTATTTTTTAAGCACTTGATTTTCTCCAAAAAACACGAAAACCCCTTGAAATCAAGGGGTTTCTATTGTATCAAATTTCTAGTTCTTATTTGGTGGTGGCAAAGCATAACCTTCAAAATCCACCAATATTTCAATTGGAATACTTATATTATGTTTTTAACTATTGCCTTTATCCAATCTGGTAATTTTTCTTAATTCCAAATTATACTGCTCTCTCTTATACATACTATTAGCTTAAATATATCAGTATTATCATAAATATTAATTTCATCACATATTGGTATAATCTTAGATAGATTTTCTAATAAGTTTGACTGCTTCTCTCGCACACTTCAACTGCAAATTAGTATCTTTCCATGAACCTATTCTTGCTACCATTTCATCTGTATTTATTCTCTTTTCATCCTTATTGTGTTCATAATAAGTTGTTTTATAAATTGAAGTCTTACCTGCTCCATTTACACCTGCAAATATTGTATATGTTGCCACTCTACTTACCTATAACCTTTTTAGCTTCTCTTTTAAGTACTAAATTTGAAAGCATAACATAAAAGTCCTGTTCTTCCTTAGTTTTTGCCCTTTTAAATAAGTCCATCAAATCACTATAAGAATAATTTAAAAAAGCATCATATAATTTTTTATTATCTTGAACCATAATCAATATCCCTCCTTATCAATAGAAGCACTTTATATATATATTATAGCCTATTTTTATAATGTGTAATATATTTTATTTTTGAATTTTTCTTTAAGCAGTTTTACAAATACTTTACCTTCAATAGCTTTTTTAATAAGCTCTAGTAATTGCTTCTCAGTTAAATCCAAACTTCTAGGAATAAATTGACGCTCCATCTTAAAAGTATCTTTGTATAATGCAAATCTAACCTCTTCATGATTTTTACTTTTAACTTTGATCTTCTCGATGCTGCTATAATAATCATCATCAATAATTGATACAGACTTATATACCTGACAATATCTAGTTTCCTTTATTATCTTTTTCTCTTCAATTACTTTCTTTTCTCCCTTTGCCATAATCATTGGACTCCTTTCACTGTTTTAAATTTATCAAAATTAATCTACGGATAATAGAAAAATGATACCTAAAGCTTCACTTCTCACTTTAAGTATCATTTCTTATTAATTCTTGCTTCATATTATCTTTTCCATCAGCACATGAAACCTTATCAACATATTCAACAATTACATCATTAATATCTATATTAGTTTTCTTCTGTATTTCTTTAAAATCTTCAATGCTTTCTGCAACTACAGCATAACCACCATCATCTGCATACTTATCCTATCAACTCCATATTTTTAATCAAGTATTTCTAATATGCATTTAATTACCTCGTTCACTTCGCCTGGTAACCTCTGAACCTTTTCTATTTCTCTTAAATATGCTATCTCTATCATGTGAATCCCTCCTAAAATAGAAAAAGCACTTCTAATAGGAACTTCTTCATTTCTTAATACTCTATTAAATTATTATTTATTTTATAAATATAAAAATCCATTATTTTAGTTTTAAGTATTTTGAATTTAATCTAATTATAAAACTGACTTCTTCTGCTTCATTTTCACTTAGTACAGTTAAATCAAAAGAAAATCCATACAATTGTTTAAAAGTGGTTCTTATCTTTTCTAAATCTATTAAAAGACTACTAGAAAAATCTTTGTATATTAGCAATAAATCTATATCATTCGGATTTTTTTTCTCATTAAGTATAGATCCAAATAGATAGATATTTTCAAAAAATCGAAACAATTCTATATGATATATAATTTTTTGAATAACACTATCTTTAATTTCTGATACTGTTGATATATCCATAAAATTCATCCATTGTTAGTAGCCTAACTTTCATTTCTTCTGCTAATTCATATGCTTCTTGTGAAATACAACTTTTACCATTCCAATTATGTAAATTTAAAATTACACATTTTTCCTCTGGAGCTAGTTGTAAGAGTTCAACTTTGCTTAAACAATACTTATAAACAAAAACTATCTTCACATCATTTACCATAACTACTTTTAAATTCTTAATATCTAAAAAATCAAATTTTAGTCCTCTTGCTTTTATATATTTTAGAGCATAATTTAAACTTTCAAAACGAATATCAGTTGACCTAAAACAATTATTATCATAATACATTTGTCTCAATCTAGGAGTATCATTAAGATAAATTTTTTCAGAACCATTGTTCTTTTTAATACATATATATGGCTTATCTTCACCTAAAACAATAGTTTCAAATTCTCCTTTATTTTGCAATGCTTCTATTAAACACTCAATAGACTCTACAGATGGCAAGAACCTATCTTCTAAAGGTTCTATTCCAAACAAAGAATTAATCTCAGTCGGAAATAGTGCGCCTCTTACTTTTTCATTACTTAATCGCGTATTTTCAAATTCATCAATATGAAGGAGAAATCTTTTTACTATTTCTAGATTTGAGAATTCTTTTACACTATGCTTTTGAATCAACTTAGTATTCTGTTTTAAAACTTCTCTTATAATACTATTATTTGATAAAACCCTCCCTTCAACACTATCCCATAGCTGCCTTTTATTCTGTAGATAATAATTTTCAAATATAGCTCGATTCTCTAATAATAATGGAACTACTTTACTTTTTAAATCTTCAAAGTTATCATACTCTTTACTAAAAAATCTTTTAAACTCATCTGCGCGTATTTTCTTCCATTCCTTAACCTCATCTGTGCTAAATGCATTATTTTTATCAAAGTTTGTATGACAATTTGGACATAAAATAATTAAATTTTCAAATGAGTTGTCTACTGTTTTACAATAAGGAATTATATGCGCCTTTTCCATTATGTCTCCACTCTCTTTGAATAATTCTGCTTGACACTTTGGATTCATACATCTCCCCATAGATTCAGCATATATTCTTCTTTCAACAATAGCATTTATACCTTTTCTCATCCCTTCATCTCCTTTAAAATCTTAACATTCATTGTTATTTCTGATATTATCATACATATATAACAACTTATTCTATTATTCAACTTCTATATTTTCATTTAGGATTTTACTCAAAACACTCTAGTATGCTTTTTATAAATCCATAAGGTATTTATTCTAATATATCACCTGATTAACCTTTATTCATTTTTAAGTAACTCCAAATCGTACTCCAAAGGACTATGTAGATAAATATGAGCTATTTCAAATAATTTTACCATATTATCAATTTTAAAGTATCTCTATCACACTGTTATCTCTACATAATATATTTATTAATTATTAGTCAAAACTTATTTTTACAATAAAGAGATCCTATACAATTCAACAATCTTTTAAATTGTATAGGGTCTCTTTATTACTATGGAACATAATTATCCAATCATCTATATTGAATTATCCAATTTTAGTAAAGATCTCACTTATTTATGGTACGGTTCTCCGTATCAGTATTAAGTGAGGTTTTTCTAACAACTATGCATAATTTTATTTTCTACCAACTTATAACCTTAAGATTCTTAATGTTTACTATAAAGATTAAAATTCACTATAGAAGCTTCTTATTTTTCAACTATATTTAAGTTATTATTTATATGCTCTTTAAATCCTTTTTGTATTAATTTTCTTGACTCAGAAACATCAGCATTATAACTTTTTATTAACTCTTCTAATTTACTTATTGAATCTTGTATTGAATAGTCTTTATTTTTTATTATATATAATATATAAAAAGCCTTTTGTTCATAATACTTTATCTCACTTGAGTATTTTTTATAAACTCTTTCAATCTCAATAAATAAATTACTATATTTTAATGCATCTTCTAGAGTAAATGTATTACTTTTAAATATATCATCATAATATTCTTGGAATAACCTTTTCTTTTGATTACTTGCTCTATCCGGATAACCATTAATAGAATATAGTATTTGACCTAGTCTCTCCATTGATATTCTATAATCATAATTTACTTCGGTACTACCTGTCTCACCCGCTTTTCTTGTATATAGTACTTTAGCTTCTTTAAAATATCTTTCTAATTGTATTTGAATATCATCTACCGATTTTAAATCTGTAGGTGATATAGCATTTTGACTATTTGTATACTCTGCAATAAAATTTTTCAATTCATTATCTTCATTGATGTTAAACATTCTTACCAAAACAAATGACTCTCTTAACTTTGTAAATCTGTCTGAATCACTATCATTTTGAAGAAAATTATAAATTGATCTTATTGTTTGACCCCCATTTACTATTTGAAATCCATTTATTGTAAATAAATATTTTTTTCCACTATTTTTTTCATCAGATATAATATTTTTAGCTGTTAATGTAATTCCATTATTAAACATAAAAAAGTCCTTATGTTTATTTTTCAAAGTACTATTTATATTTTTATTATATTTAGTTTCACCTAAATATCCTCTTACATTATCATATAATAAAGAAAAATCTAATATACAATCTTCTACTGAGTTATCATCTTCTATATTATATTCTTTTGCTAACTCACTATTACTACATGTTATTCTTATAAGATCTATTAAAGACATTTTAATAATATATGATTTTTTAGTAGATTTCTCATCACTTTCAAATGATAAAAAATCATTTGAAGAAATTATAAATTTACTTTGTTGGTCATCTTTAGGTGTATTAAAAAATCCAATGATATCATCTAACGATATGTTAATTATCTTCATTCCATAATTTTTTTCTAATATATTTATATATGTATTAGAAGTTGGTGCATAACCTTTTGCTTCATTAGAAACCATATATAAAGTTATATTACAAATCATATTGCTATTTAATAATTCTCTTACCTCTAATATTTTCGCCTTAACTATCTCGTCAATATCTAAATTATCTAAATCCTCTTCACTAATAAGATGTTCTAGAAATTTAGTGCTTGTAGCAAGATCATTCTCACTTTTAGTTTTATCTGCATTAAACTTTTCTCTGAATTTAAAATTAAAAAGTTGTACTTCTTTTTCTTTCTCCGACTCATTATTTATGTAAATAGCATCTATTCCTAAATCATTTATACTTATGTTATTTACAATTTTATTATAGTCTGTATCAATAATTGTTGACTTTATTTCATCAACTTCTCTTAATCCAGTTATATTTTCTAAAATCAAATGATAAAATCCTAATCTACTTTTTTGAATATCACTAATTTGTTCAGTATTATCAATATCAATATATTCAAACATTCTTTTACTTTTCATATTAACAATCTTAAAATCATTTATATTAGCCATTAATCCCCATCTCCTTTGAGTAAAGTTAATATCACACAAATATTTTACCCTGTTAGTGGAAATCCTCCAAATTTTCACCTAATATTTTTGAAATAAAAACCTCACTTACTTATGATATGGTTCTCCGTAACTATTGTAAATGCGGTTAATTATTTAGATTATAATTATTTTTCTACGACCATTAATGTTGACCCTAATTAAATAAGTATAACGACATTATTAATTCTCACCTATCTTCTAATGCATATACTACTTTAATTTATCATGCGTAAAAATTTATATACTCTTTTCAATAACTTTTCTGCTTAATTCATGCATAAGCTTTAATTTATATTTACTTACAGTTGTACTTTTATCAAATTTCACCATTTGTTGTTCACATACTTTTATGAAATCTTCAAACTCAACTGTAGATGACTTAAATAACTTTAATGGCTTAAACCCATATTCAAGAGATAAATTAACAGTTATCTCGTTACATTCATCTAAATTTATACCTTCAATTTCCGATATCATTTTTGTTTCTTGACTCACTCCTCCTGCACAACTGTCCCATTTAAGGTAAATAAATCCATATTTAGACTCTAGCCTTATATTGTTTTTTTCCACTTTTTTAATATTAAAACCTTCTGGTAAACTTAAACAAGAACTTTTCAATACTATATTCCCAATACTAATTGAATTACACACGCCTAACATTTCATCAACATCTATGTATCTAAACTTTACAAGTAATTCCTTAAGATAGTTTATATCTATATCAAAATACTTCTTTTTTTTATCTCGCTGTATTCTTCCCTTAAGTATTCTAGTAAATATTAATTGTATTAAAAAACAGTCAATAAAATGGAAAAATTGTTTGTGGCTCTCTAAATTATCCTCTGTTAATCCATTAATAATTCTTTCCTCAATATTATAATAAATCTTATCTTTATGTTTTTCAGGTAAATTATCAAATAATACTCTAGCATTTACACTTGTAGAATTAAATGGTATATCAATAAATTTCTTTTTGCTATAATCATACACAAATTTTAATTCTATTTCTTTCTTATAAATTTCGTATTTAATCATTATATTTATTATAAGAAAAATATTTAATAATAATAAAACTATTATTATTAATACAAATAGTTTTATATTATCTTTATAATATTTATCGAACAATATATTGCTTATTAATGAAATCTGTACCCCTAATAATATAACTGAAAATATTAATATTAATATATCCTTTCTTTTTGCTTTTACCTCCATATTTCCCCCTAAACATTAAATCTTTTCTTATATTTTACCACTTTTCATCAACAATGTCATAACCTTCATATTTTAGGTCTAAATTTAAAATTAGTTTATTATCTATTATTTTAATAGTTTATTCTGTTTATAATACGGTATTTTCACTAATAAAAATAGCCCTAGGTAAGTCATATCAATGCCTAAAGCTCTCAACCTCATTTATTTATGATACGGTTCACTATTAATTATTCTAAATTCATACACTAAAAATAAACCCACGAAAATCCAATAATAAAATGATTTTCGTGGGTTTCATGGTGGAGGCACCCCTCCACCAGCCCTCATCTTATTTATCTAATTCTTTTTCTAATGTTTTTATAAATCTAGCTACATATTTAGCTGTATGTTCTTCATCTTTTCCCTCAGGAAACATCTTATTGTTTATTAAAGCTACTATAATATCCTTTATTTGTTCATCTTCCATAAAAAAACTCCTTAATATTAATAAGCTTTATTAATATAAGTGCTCATATAATATATTTATACCAATCTTAAATAAATGTTCTAAGATTATTATTATCAAAAACAAACTCTTACAAAAAAATACCATCCCATGTTTAACCACAAACACAGGATGGTAATCTCTTGTATAATTAATTATAATATTTTATATTCATTTTAGTATTCCTAATTTCAATTACTCCATCCAGCTTTACTTATACATATATAATATAAGCACTATCCTTGAAACACACCAAAATTATTTAGCTAATATTTCAACTCCAGTTTCAGTTATTAAAACTGTATGTTCCCATTGAGCTGATAATGAATCATCTTCTGTATATATAGTCCATTCATTTTCTGCATCTACATATACATCATATCCACCAGCATTAACCATTGGTTCTACTGTTAATACCATTCCTGGTACTAAGACCATATCTGTACCTTTTTTACCGATATGAGGTACAAAAGGTTCTTCATGGAATTGATTTCCTACTCCATGACCACCTAAAGCTCTAACAATTGTGTAACCATTCTTATGTGCTACTTCTTGACAAGCAGCTCCAATATCACCTAAGTGACCCCATGGTTTTATTGCTTTTATTCCAGCTTCCATACATTCCTTAGCTACTTCAACTAATTTCTTAGCATCTTCACTAACTTCACCTATCATAAACATTCTTGATGCATCTGAATAATATCCATTAAGAATTGTTGATACATCTACATTTACGATATCTCCATCTTTAAGTATTATCTTTTCATCTGGTATACCATGACATACTTCATTATTTATAGAAGTACATACACTCTTAGGGAATCCTTCAAAGTTTAAAGGTGCAGGTATAGCACCATGTTCTACTGTATAGTCATAAACCAATTTATCTATATCTAAAGTAGACATTCCTGCCTTTATCTTACTTGCAACTAAATCTAAAACTCCATTGTTAACTTCTGAGCTCTTTCTTATTCCTTCTATGTCTTCTGAACTCTTTATTACTTCTCTCGGTGGAACAATTTCACCTTTTAATCTTAAACTTTCTAACTTTTCATCAAACTCTAAATGGCATCTCTTATATTTTAATCCGCTGCCACACCAGCATTTTGCATTTCTATTTGAAAACATAATTTTAAATACACCTCTTTACTAAATTCACTTTTTGAATTTCTATATTTAATTATCTTAGATTTTATCTAATTTTAAGCACTAAAAAAATTCTATAAATTCCTTCACACTAAAACTAACACACTATTATTATTATATATATATATATTTGAAAAGTGATTCTTTAACTAATTACTATTCTTTATTCAGTATAACTAAATTATACTATTTAATCAAATTATTATAATATTCCTAAGTTCAATTACTCAGTCCAACTTTGCTTATTCATAGATAAACACTTTACTTAAAGTTAACCTCTTGCTCTATCACATTTAAGCTTTTTACCTTTAATTGTAGCTGTCTTTAGTCCATTTATTACAATTTTACCTTTTCCATTTAATATATCTACGTATGAAGCTAAATCTTGAACATCTATTATTCCAATGTCTTCACCAGTTACTCCTGGTATTTTAGTTACAGCTCCAACTATGTCCCCTGGACGAATTTTCTTTTTCTTACCACCATTTAGATATATCTTCATTATATCTTTATTTACAGCATTACTCTTTTCCTTCTTCTTCTTTGGTTTACTTTTTAATACTTCCATTGCTTTTTCTGTGCTTTTAATTATTTCTTCTTTGCTTGGAATATTTTTAACCTCTAGTTTAAAGCCTATGTATTCTTCAATTTCATTTAAATATCTATCTCCAGAATCTTTGCAAAAAGTTAATGCTACTCCTTTAGCCCCTGCACGTCCTGTTCTTCCTATTCTATGTACATATGCTTCTTTTTCAACTGGAATATCATAGTTTATAACATGTGTAATTCCCTCTATATCTATACCTCTTGAAGCTATATCTGTTGCTACTAAAATTCTAAAGTCACCTCTTCTAAATTGCTCCATAGTATCAAGTCTGTCTTTTTGCATCATTCCACCATGTATCTTATTAGTTGAATAACCCTTTTTATTTAAATATTCATGTACTGTATCAACATTTTCTTTTGTTCTACAAAATACAACTGAAGTTTCTGGCATTTCAGATATAAGTATATTATTTAATAAATCTAGTTTTTCGTTATATCCTATATGATAAGCATAGTGACTTACATTATCGCTTGTTAAATTTTGAGATTTAATTGCTATATCAATTGGTCTATTCATATGTTTGTCACATAAGTTTTTTATTTCATCAGGTATAGTTGCAGAAAATAATAATGTTACTCTTTTCTTTGGTATTCTTCTTATTATAGCTTCTACTTGTTTTATGAATCCCATATTAAGCATTTCATCTGCTTCATCTATAACAAAATAATTTATCTTTGACACATCAAGGCTTCCTCTATCTATATGATCTAATACTCTGCCTGGAGTACCAACAACTATATGTGTTTTTTGCTTTAATTTTCTTTCTTGATCCATTATTGATTGCTTTCCAAAGATAGGTACACAATTAATTCTTTTATATCTTCCTATATTAGATATATCTTCACTAATTTGAACTGCTAATTCTCTTGTTGGCGCTAATACTAACACTTGAGGTTTATTTTCATCCCAGTCTATTTTTTCACATAATGGAATACCAAAAGAAGCTGTCTTTCCACTTCCTGTTTGAGATTTTACAACTAAATCCTTATTTCTAAGTATTTCTGGTATTGCTTTCTCTTGAACCTCTGATGGAGTCTTATATCCTAAATTATCTATTGCCTTTAGCAATTCACCACTTAACTCAAATTTATTAAATTCTTTACTCATTTTTTAATTGTCTCCTTTTTTATCTCAATGAAATATCTAAAATTCACTTTACTTATTATAACAAATTTATTTTAGCCTATATGTTAAATATCTATTTCAAAAAATACTTTTTTATTAAAAGTTATAACTTAGAAATAACAATATTTACTCTTATGGTAATATTCATTAAATATTAACTAAAATTTATCTAACTCTATGATTATATACTACAAATACAAGTTTAACTAGAAAAATACATATATTAAGTATATAATTAAGCATACTAATATTTAAAAACAAAGGAGAATTTTTATAATATGACAAAATCATTAAACGATTTAAATTTAAGTTCAGATATAATAAGTGCATTAGAAAAGCAAAATATAACTGTTCCAACTGAAATTCAAAGTTTAGTTATAAATGAAGCTTTAGAAAATAAAGACATAATGGGAGAATCATTTACTGGAAGTGGTAAAACTTTAGCTTATCTTCTTCCTATATTTGAAAGAATAAATACTGAAACTAAAGATATTCAAGCAATAATTTTAGCACCAACTCATGAATTAGTTATGCAAATAGAGGCTCAAATTAAATTGCTTTCAGATAACTCTGGAATAAACGTTAAATCACTTGGAATAATCGGTGATGTTAATATAAATAATCAAATTAAAAAGCTTAAAGAAGTTAAGCCTCATATAATAGTTGGATCAACTGGTAGAGTTCTTGATCTTATAAGAAAGAAAAAGATCACTGCTCATACTATAAAAACTATTGTTATTGATGAAGTTGACAATTTATTGGATCCAAAGAGAGCTCAAATTGTTAAAGACATAATTAAAACAACTATGAGAGATAGACAATTAATGGCCTTTTCTGCTTCTATTACTCCTGAAATAGTTGATTCATTAAAGGAATTAATGAAAGATCCATTAATAGTTAAATCACAAGGTAAATCTTCAATTAATCCTAACATTTCACATGTGTATGTAAAATGTGATAGAAGAGATAAATTTGAAGTACTTAGAAAAATAATAGCAGCTGAAGATCCAAAAAGAGCATTAATATTTGTTAATGATAATAAAGATATTGAATTAACTTCTTTAAAACTTAATTATCATAATAGAGAATGTTTTGCTATGAGTGGAAGTATTTCTAAAGAAGAAAGAAAAAATGCTATTGATAGCTTTAAAACAGGTAAAATCAAAATATTAGTTTCTTCAGATGTATCTGCTAGAGGTCTTGATATTACTGATATTACTCATGTATTTAATTTAGATCTTCCATTAAAACTTGATGAGTACTTACATAGATCTGGTAGAACTGCTAGAGGTAATGCAAAAGGTACTTCTATCTGTATAGTTACTGATAAACAAATGAACATAATAAAAAAATATGAAAAAGCATTTAATGTAGAATTCCAAGAAAAAATTATTTCTAATGGAGTACTTAAAAATAAAGATAAGTAATTTATTTCTTTCATTAATTAGACTAGACTTTTAAATATAATTTATTATAAATTAAAAAGATTACTTAATACAAACCCATTAATTAAGTAATCTTTTTAATCATATTTAAATTATCTCCTATTTTTATACCAAATTATTTTATTAGTATAAAACCATACATCACCATCTTCGTATACATTTTCTTTAAGTGCTGGCACATCTTTTTCTTCAAACTCATTTAATATATTTAGATTTTTTACTGATAATTCTTCTTTTCCAAAGTATGTGACTTTTCCTGCATACACCACTCCGTCTACTGTTTTAAAAATTATATCATTCATTAATTTACCTCCCCTTTATCCCTAATAATATACTTCTATAGCAAAACTTAATATCCCTTTAAATAGGATTAAATATACTGCAAAAAGTTTATCAATATTCATTTTGCTTAAATTAATATCTTATTTACACAAATTTATTATTAATATATAATTTACCACATAGCAAAAAATACATAACTTAAAGGGGGACTTGATTCATATGAATAATAAAAAGTTATCATTAAACTTTTTAGCGTTTTTTACAATAGTAGTTTGGGGTACTACTTTTGTATCTACTAAAGTATTACTTAGTAATTTCACTCCAGCAGAAATAATGTTTCTTAGATTTTTAATAGCATATATTATGCTTTTACTAATTCATCCCAAATTTCATAAAATAACATCAATAAAAGAAGAATCTTTATTTTTGCTTGCTGGAATCACTGGAGGATCTTTATATTTTATTACTGAAAATTCTGCATTAATTTATTCTCTTACATCTAATGTAGCATTAATTCTTGCTACTGCTCCAATTTTAACAGCATTTATGGCACACTTTTTTTCCAAAGGAGAAAATTTAAATAAAAATTTATTTATTGGATTTATAATTGCAATTTTAGGTGTATTTTTAGTTATCTTTAATGGAAATTTTATATTAAAATTAAATCCAATTGGAGATATTTTAGCTTTATCTGCTGCATTATGTTGGGCTGTTTATTCAGTAACTTTAAAAAAAATTAGTGGTAAGTACAACTACATATATATAACTAGAAAAATATTTTTTTATGCATTATTAACTATATTGCCATTTATATTGTTTTCATCATCTAGTAATATAAATACCATGTCATTATCGCAACCAAAAATAATATTCAATTTGTTATTTCTAGGAGTAATAGCGTCTGGAATATGCTACGTTGTTTGGAATTATACAGTTGATAATTTAGGAATTATTAAAACTAATAATTACATTTATTTAATACCAGCTGTTACAATGATAGCTTCTTTCTTTATATTAAATGAAAGTCTTACTCTATACTCTACTTTTGGTGCAATATTAGTATTACTTGGGGTTTATGTTTCAGAAAATGGATTTAAACTACTTAAATTTAAGCAAAGATTACATTAAAATTTAATCTTTATTAAGATTCTATTACTTTACTTTTATTAAAAATAAATAGTGATATAATATTCTACAAAGAACAAATTTTACTATGTAAATATAGGGAAATTTTTTAATATCTTAGGAGGAAGACGCTCATGAAAAAAAAATTTATTAAATTATCAGTAATTTCACTACTATGTATTATAACATTAGTATCATGTGGAAAGCCTAATAATACTAATAACGATACTAATAACACTACTGAACAAACTCAAAATGAAAATGCTAATTCAACTCTACCAGGAAATGTTGAATCTTCTACTGCAGAAGTAAAGAAGGTTGTTAGTATAGATGATTTAAAAGATAAGGATCAAAATGCTATTAAAAAAGTTTTAGGAAATCCTAAAAGCACAGATGGTGATAAAGTTACTTATGAAAAAGATGACTATACTTTTGAAATAACTTACGTTGATTCTAAATCTGCAATTATTAAAATTATACCAATAAAAGAACTAAAATATCCTAATGATGGTATTAACATCTTAAATGTATTAGGCATTAGTGCTCAAACACCAGATGTAACTGCACCTATTGGTCTAGTTTGGAATAATAAATTTAATACTTATAAAATAACAGTAGCATCAGATGCTAGTGTAGAAAATAAACTTAGTTATATTGAAATTATATTAGATGAAAAATACGCTCAATAGTTAAAAAATGTTTTGAATTAAATATACTATAAAAACTATCGGATAATAGGTGTAATATTTATGCTTATATCCGATATTTTATGTTTATTATAAAATTCGTTCTATTTTAGAGGTATTTCATGTATATTTATACATATTCAATTTGAAACTTTTTATATTTTTATTATATAATAATATAAATATATAAATTATTATATATATTATCGAATAAAGAGGGGTACAAATGATAAAATGGGACGATAGCTATAATATTGGCATTGAGACTATAGATGAACAACACAAATATTTATTTAAACTATGTAGAGATTTAGAAATCCTACTTGCAACTCCAAATGTAATTTATAAAGTAGATGATGCAATTAAAATTGTATGTGATTTTCGAAATTATGTAACTTATCATTTCTATTATGAAGAAATGTACTTTGGCATGGTACATTATGCTTATCTAGCAGATCATATTGCTGATCATAAAGCATTTAAGAAGCAAATCTTAGATATTAATGTATCTAATTTTTATAAAGAAAACTACGATGAATTACAAACATTAATTAACTTTTTATATGGTTGGATTTTTGATCATATAACTAAGAAAGATATTACCTTAAAAACTTTAGTTGAGTAAAAGATTAAAGTGGCTGTTTTCATTAAATTCATATGAAAACAGCCATATTTTTTAACTCTACCCTTTCCCCCTCAACTTATCTTGATTAACTTCTATTATTGTTATAATCCTGCCAATAAAAATACGCTTGAAACCAATATAACAACTGATACTATTGTAATAGATAACTTTATTACAAATTCCTTTCTAAATGTTCCAAATAACATAATTAGATTTTTCATGTCTAACATAGCCCCAAATATTAAAAAGGCTACTACACTACAAAAAGGATATTGATTTAATAAATTTTTACCAATAAACGCATCAACTTCCGAACATAAAGATAATAGAAATGAAAGCAACATCATAAATATTATAGATAGCATCTTTCCATTTGATATATTATCAAATATACTGGTTGGAACCAATACTTGAAATGCAGTTGCCAAAAATGCTCCAATTATAAGGTACTTCATAATATCTAAAAATTCTTTTATAGAATGCTCTAAAAGTAATTTAAACTTATTTCCATCACATTTCATCATTCCATTATCATTACATCCGCAATTACAATATGATTTATTGTCTATTAATCTGTCCATCAATAAATATTGTCTTCTGCCTTGAAGCAAGGTCATTATAACTCCTATAAGAATTGCTCCAACAAATCCGCCCACCGTTCTTGCTATTACCATAGATATGTTATCATTAAACGCTGTATATGTTGACATTATTACAATTGGATTTATTAAAGGCACAGCCATCATAAATGTCATTGCAAATCCAAGAGGCACTCCTTTTTTAATTAAGGCTCTTGTTATAGGAATTATTGCACATTCACATATTGGAAATATAAGACCTATTAATGCTGCACCAAAATATCCTACAATATTATTTTTAGGAATACACTTACGTATAGTTTCATTTGATATATATATTTGCATCACACCTGAAATTATCGCTCCTAAAACAATAAAAGGAGTTGAATCCATCATTATGTCTATAAATGTACTAAAAAATTTTTCCATTATATTTTTATCATACATATCTAATTTATATAATCCTATAATAATTAAAAATATGATAAATGATATTATTAAAAAATTTCTATTCTTTTTATTTTTCACTCTCTTTTCTCCTTAAATGTTTTGTGGAATTATTTATCTTAACTTTTATCTTTTTAAAAAAAGTATTATCTAATATTTGACTTTCTCTAAGCAGTGAATTAAATCCCCCTTTATTTTCTGATTCCAATATATATGCTGATGGATTTATATTTTTTAACATATTTTTAGTACTTTCTATATCTTCTTTATTACAATTCTTAGTATTATTCAAAATCATCAAATTTGAAAGTTCAATAAATGGAACTAAAAAGTTACCCATATTTTGCACATATGATCTTAAACTTTTAGTATCACCAATAAAATATATCCTGTCTAAACTAATGTTATTTTTATATATCTTTTTATCTATTATTTTAAATAAATCTTCTAAATTGTAAGTTCCATTAAATTCAATTATTATTCTATTAGGAGAATACTCTCTTATTAAACCAATCATATCTTCGCTTAGTTTCTTTAAATCACTTTGTTTATAAATTGTTACTAAACCATAATCTAAAACTTCGTCAGATATTTTGTTTTCTCCATTTTCTAATTGTATTACTATTATTTTTTCACCTTTTACATAACTTTCTTTTATCAAAGAATTTATAAAACTTGTTTTCCCGGCTCCTAAAAATCCTGTAACTATTTCAACTTGAATTTTCATTTTAATATCCCACCTTAACTAAATAAACGAATCAGTTCTTTTTTATTTAAATTACTTCCTATTATAGAAATAACTTTTTTATTAGCCCATTTTATTTTTCTTCCTTGAAATTCATTTGGTACATAATCAAATTGATAATATCCACCATTTATAACTTCAACAATTCCTTTTGCTCTTATTACATTTCCATATTCTTTGTTTTGTTCTATTATTTTAAATTTACTTTCTAATTCTTCTTCACTAATTTTATTATTCAAATCTATAGGATAACTTTCAAAAACATCTTTTGCAGAATGATTATGTTCTTTTCTAAAAGAAGCATGTTTAGCTATTTTATTTATTATAAATTCATTCTTGTTGTATAATGCTTTGTCATCAACCCCTACTATTTTGTTTATTTCTTTTATATCCCTATCTAACAAAGATTTACTTACTATTTTTGCAGTACTATTTATCTTCCTAATAGAGCTAATTACTTTTTTGAGTTCTTCTTTGCCTATTAACTCTGTTCTACTAAAAACCAAAACTTTTGCTTTTTTTATTTGGTCCTTATAAAATTCATCAAAATTATTTAAATACATGTCATACCTTTGCGCATCTATTACTGTAATTACTCTATTTATTGAAAATTTTTCTTTATATTCATATTTATTTAATAGATTTAATATTTCACTTAATTTTGCTACACCTGAAGGTTCAATTATAATATTTTTAGGATTATATTTTTCTATTATTTCTAACACAGATTCTATAAAATCACCTGTTACTTGGCAACAAATACATCCTGAATTTATTTCTTTTATTTCTATATTTCTTTCCTTTAATATAGTTCCATCTATTCCAACTTCACCAAATTCATTTTCTATTATTACTGTATTTTCATCATAAACCTTGTTAGCTAACAAACTTTTAATAAGCATTGTTTTACCGGCTCCTAAAAATCCCGAAAATATATCTATTTTACTTACCATAAATTTTACCCCTCCTTATACTCCTATATATTTATTTATAATTAAATCAATGTAAATATTACTTAATTTTAAATATTTTTTCTTTCTATTAATAATTATTGATAAAATTCTAAAATTATGTTATTTTTAATTAAGGTATATTACACTAACGTTTGATTTAATACAATTAGGGAGTGATTATATGTATGATGTAGATGATTTTTTTAATCATCCAGAACACAGGATGTATATAAAATATGAACCTTTTTATCTTACACCTAAAATATTTTATTTTTTATGTGAAGCCAAGAGTATTTATAATATGATTGAAGCAGCTAAATCTAATAGACCTGCTCTTGAAGGTGTAATTCCAGAAATTGAAGATTTTTTTGAAGCTGGAATGCCTGAAGATATGTTTAAACAAATGATTGGACGTATGGTTAAATTTATTCTTAGAGATTTTGGGTGTTTTCCACTTGAAAAAATCCCTACTCTTAAAAGAAAAAATACTATATTTAAATCTGGATTAAAATACACTTATGATGAATCTAGAGCTAGAAGAAAAATTAAAGTTCATTATGAAATAGTATAATAATGCTATGTTTTAGTAAAATGTCTATATATGCATAAGCAAAGCTGGACTGAGTAATTGTACTTAGGAATACTAAAAATGAGTATAGTCCCATTTTAGCTTGCTCCCAATATAAAATTGAGACAAGCAGTAAATGGGACTATACTCATTAAGTATTCTCAAAGTCCAATTACAATGCCACTTTGCCTATTGCATATATAGACATAAACTTAAAACATAGGAACAGAATAGGTGAATAACACTTTCTAAAAATATATGTTTTAAAATTCTAATATAGATTTTTTCCGCAACTTTTTACTATCAACTTTAAGCTAGTATTTCTTCTCTATACAATTTTCTTTTCCTTAATAAATATAGATATATAGTTAATAATACTGTTCCTTTTAAAATACTACTTATGCTTATGCTCCACCATATCCCGTCTAAGCCAAGCACATTTGGATTGCATAAAAAATATGAAGCTGGTACTCTAGCCCCTGTTAGTAATATTCCTATGATTGATGGTATGTATGTACGTCCAAGTCCATTAAATGCACCTGTTATTGTAATCTCTATACACATAAATAATTGTGAATAACCTAGTATTCTTAAATATACAGTACCTTGCTCAACTGCTTCTGGATCATTTAAGAAAAATGAAAATACATATTCTCCTCCTAGTATTAATAAAAGAGAAGCAAGTATTCCTATAATCACAGCCATAACCATAGTAACTTTTACACCCTTATTTATTCTATTATACCTTTTACTTCCGTAATTTTGTCCAACAAAAGTTCCAAGTGCAGTAGAAAACCCACCTGCTGTCATCCATGATATAGCTTCTATTTGTGAACCTACTTTTTGAACAGCTATGGGTACGGGTCCAAATACTGCTATTATTCTTCCTATACACATAGAGAATATAGTAAATAATCCATTTTGTATTCCTCCAGGTAATCCTATATTACAAAGCACCTTTATATAATCCATTCTAGGTCTTGTAAATACATTTACCTTTAAATACTCTTCTTTACCTTTAATCATAACAAATATGAAACTTAAACTTACTATTACTTGAGCAATTACTGTTGCAATAGCCGCTCCTGCTACCCCCATCTTTGGAAATGGTCCTATTCCTAATATTAAAACAGGATCAAAAACCATATTAAATGCAAGTCCTATAGTGTTTATTACAAATGGTGTTTTACTGCTTCCAGCACCATTAAATATTGCAGTAAATACTGGATTTATAAAATAAAATATCATTCCCATTGCTACAATGACCAAGTATGTTTTAGATATTGATATTACTTCTGCATCCCCTAAGTTAAAGAAGCCTATAAGTTTATCACTAAATACTAATAAAACCACTGTATATAAAATTGAAAGTACTAAATTTATTTGAATAGCACTTACTATGTACGACTTTACTTTCCTTAAATTATGCTCTCCCATCTTTTGTGCAACTTTTATCTCTGCTCCTGTTTTTGAAATCATAATAAAGGCCATGGCAAGCCAACTATAAAACCCTGCCGTTCCAACTCCAGCAACAGCTTTACTTCCTACTTTTCCTATCCATATCATATCCGTCATATTGTATGCCATTTGTATAAAAGAAGTTCCCATAATAGGCAAAGCCAGTTTTACAAGTTTGGATACAATCTTACCTTCTGTTAGATCAATTCTTTTTTCCACATTAATCTCCCTCCTTTTTTAATTTTAACTATAAATTTAAACATTTATTATATTTTTAATATATAACGATTTTAAAGTCTCAAAATTAGAAATAAAATCTAATCTGAGACTTAGTCAAAATCTTATTGTACTTAAATTATTATATAAGAATCTAAGCATATGTCAAAAATATTTTTTAAAGTTAGCATATTTTAAAGTTTTATAAATATATCTATAAATGTATTAATAGAAAATTTAGGGGATGTTGCAAATATGAATTTCAGTGGATATATGAAAAATTCTACTAAAAATATTGTAATTTCAAAAGTATGTTCACTTTTAGAAAAGAATCCTTCAAAAAATATGGATAAATTATTTAATTTATCTATTAAACTTATAAAAGATAATGAAAATAAAAAAAAGATAAAAAGTGCTTATAATTATTATAATGATACTCCTTTAGTTAAAAATTTCATTGAAAATATATTGTTAAACATAAATCCTAATTTTTTAAAAAAGTTCACTATAAATTTTTTCGATTATGTTTTTGATAACAGTGCTCATAGCTCTTTCCCATTCTTTGTTATAAATTTATCACCTGAAAATAATATTAATCAGCTTACATATAGTGATGTTGACACTATTTTAACAAAAGTCAAAGAAAATAAAATATATTATGTTTTTATAATTGCTAAAGAGCCCTTCTCCATGGACTTCTTATTTAATATTTATAAGAAATATCCTAATATATTATTTATACCTTTTACAAATGGAGAAATGTTTAGTCCTATAATTTGCAATAGATTATATTCAACCTGTAATGTTATACCTATAATTTCTCTTGATGGATTTAAGGATGAAACAGATTATCAGCGTGGAATCGGAACTTTTGATAAAATTATGTTTAACATGGATTTACTTAAAGAAAACTCAATACCCTTTGGAATATCATCAAATATTTCATTTAATAATATAGATATTATAACTTCTAATAATTTTACTGACATGCTATTAAATAAAGGAGCATTTATAAACTTTTATTTTTATGATTCTATAATAAATGAAAGAAAACAAAAATTAGAACTTTATGCAAAGATGAAAAATTTTAAAATAAATACATCCTGTTTTCCTTTAGATTTTCTTGATAACTCTATAAATTCAAAAATTCTTATAGATAAAAATAGTCTCTATAAAAATGAAATCAAACTAAAATTTAATAATATGAAATATTGTTTTGAATCTTGTTCTTTAAGGATTTGAAATTGATACTATGTTTTAGCAGTGTGTTGATATATGCATAAGCAAAGTGGACTGAGTAATTAAACTTAGGAATACTAAAAATGAGTATAGTCCCATTTTAGCTTGCTCCCAATATAAAATTGAGACA
>NZ_JAVJAN010000025.1:0-64134 GCF_031344075.1 Clostridium aquiflavi | reverse complement strand
TAAAACAAAAAGTCATCTAAGAATATTTTCAATATCCTTAGATGACTTAGACAAGGATAAATCCTTATCTAAATGACATTGAGAAGTCTGTCCTCTTTTTTATCATAAACTGGTGAAATAGTAATAGCTACTAAACTTTTATTTAAATATTCATTTTCATCTGCATTATCTATTTTTACTTTTAATTTATTATATTCTTTAGAATCATAGTAAAATAAATCATCTAAATTAAATATTTCTTCTGAAATAATAGTTTTATGAGCTTCTTTAGCTTTGTCCAATAATTCATTTAACCTATCTAAATTAGTTCCTTTTATTGATGGATGATTTAATATTAATCTCTTATCATCACTAAATACAAAATATAAATCTATATAATCATAAACCTCTTTTAGCTCATCAATATTTTCATCTATCATACTTATATTTTTTTCTTTAAGTTCTCTTTTAAAATCAGATGAGTTAGTAGTCTTTATTGAGATTTTTTCCATTTCATCTAATTGATTTAACATTTGATTTTTTGCAATTATAAAAGCATTTTCTAAATATCCTTGTGCTGATTTATCTATTTGATTATTTAAAATAACATTTGATAGCATTAATATTAATATCATTGGTACAATTACAACTATAGATACAAAGATAATGCATTTTTTTCTAATAGACATTTAAATCCCCCTAGTATTTAATACTATTACTTTTGCAAAATATAACCACCTCTAATCTATCTTTCATTTTTAATTTTCTTAATATATTAGTAACATGTGTTTTAACTGTCTTTTCACTTATATTTAATTTCATACAAATTTCTTTATTAGTCATTCCTAAATTTATTAATTTAACAACTTCCATTTCTCTAAGTGTCAATTTATTTTCTAAAAAAAATAGATCTTCATCAAAATTTTCCTTTTTATCTTTTTTTAATTGATTTATTTCTTTCTCATTATCTATTAAATTAAATACATTCTCTAGCAGCGTTATGATATCGTTTAACTTGCTTCGCTCTAATATTTGTATGCCTTTAACCATATTTTCATTTAAACTTTCTTTATCTTCTTCTAAGTAAACTCCTCCCCCTAAACATATGGCTACTAAATCATCACCATAAAAGATAGGGCATGCAAAATATGTTATTTTCATATAACAAGTATATTTTATGACCTGACCGTTCTTCATAACATAATCTATTATCTTTTGTTTTTCTTGCTTACACCTTTCAGAATTATTTTTTATAATATAATTACAAAACAGAGAAGAATTAGACCATACAGTTAAAGCTTTCCCTTCTAATGATATTATTCCTAAACTTATATTAAATAAATCTGCATATAAATCCTGAAAGGATTGAATTTTCCTTTTACCTTTTATCTTAATCCACTTTTCACCTTTTGAATTGTCGCATGTATCCATTTATATTCACCTCAAATGTATTAATATACTCTAAAATCAATAAGTAGGTTACTTATTTTAATAATACCATATTTTGTAATCTCTATCAAAAATTATAATTTCATATTATAAACAATTTACAAATAAATCCTATAATTTAAGACAATGATAACATAACAATATAAATATAATTATTATCTATATATAAAATTTAAGGTAAAAAGAAAAATTACTAAGTTCTTCTTTTTACCTTGTAAAATTCTATATAGTTTTATTTTGACAAATTGAACTAATTTGTATTTATGACTTAAATGTGGTTCGTGGTACTTCAAGCCAAGGTTTTGCCTTAGTCTTCCTTAAAATTCTATCTTACAATGAACCCTCTTACCATTAGCATTATCAGCACCGGCTACAAGTTTATACCAATTAATACGTGCCCATGCTGAGCACACAAAAAGAGTTTTAACTTAAACCCTTATATTATAAATTTATTAATTTCTTCATTTAATTCCCTGATTGAATCTACTAACTTATCAGAAACTATTCTTATATCTCCACTTGATTCATTAAACTCTTCAGCAGTTGCATCAACTTCTTCTGTTGTTGCAGCCAACTCTTCTGAAATAGCTGTAAGATTTTCAAGTGCATGTAATACATCATTTTTTCTTTCATCATTACTATTAGATATATTTAATATTTGTTGTATCTTAGGACTAACTTCTTTTAAAAGTTCTGCAATATTACTAAATGTATCTACCGTTAAGTTTATCTTTTGCTTTTGAGATGAAACTTCTAAATTTATACTTTCTGTAGAATCAATGATATTCTTACTTTCTACAAGTACATTATTAATTATTGTTCCTATTTCCCCAACTGATGTTTGACTTTGTTCAGCAAGTTTCCTTATCTCATCAGCTACCACACTGAACCCTCTACCTGCATCTCCTGCTCTAGCAGCTTCAATAGCTGCATTTAAAGCAAGAAGATTTGTTTGTTCAGACAATCCATTGATAGTGCTTGTAATATTCTTTATAGATGCAATCTTATTATTCATACCACTTATTACCTCATTAAATGACTTTAATGTTTCATCAAAACTATTTAATGAAATGTCTAATTCTGAAATACTATTGTTCCCATCATCAACTTTAACTTCAACACTCAAAGAAATTTTTGCAAGATCATTTATGTTTTCATTCATAAACTCAACATTATCACCAAATTCTTTCATTTGTGTATGAACCTTTAAAATTTCTGTTGATTGATTTGTATTAGCTTCTGCTGATTCATGCATTGCAATAGAAATATTTTTAGATCCAGCTGTTATCTGATTTGAAGTACCTTCAAGCATATCAGATTGATATTTTAATACATCAACACTATGTTTTACTGCGTGCACTATATTTATAATAGACTTTTTAGTGATTTTTAAAGCCCTATTTATGTCTCCAATTTCATCTTCTTTTTGCATTTCTTTTGTATTTAATTCTTCATTAAATATCCCCTTTGATAATACTTCTATACTATTTTTTAATATCTTTAACCTTTTACCTAATATTTCTCCAATAATTATAATGATTATTATTAGTATTATTGTTCCAATAGTTGCAATAGTAATAAATAGTTTTATTATTGAATTTAATTCTTTATCTACATACTTTGCATTGTCCATCCTTCTGTTAAATTAACAGGAGCATATGCAATATATTTGTCATTTTCTTTTAAAATATTTGAATTTCCCTCTATAACCTTTTTATAAACATTATGTGCTTCATCTGAAATATCATCAGATTTTAAAAGATTTTTCTTATTTTTAACATCTTCTATAAACTCAGATGCAATTACCGTTCCTGTTTTATCTAATATGTATGAAGTTCCCATGTTAAAATATCTTAAACTTTCTATGTCTTTAGATAAAAAGCTACTATCAAAAGTACACGTTAATCCTCCAACAACATCACAACCATTAGTTATAGGTACTGCTAAAAATATTATTTGTTCATCAGTTCCTTTTACAAATGATGGCGAACTTATATAAATTTCTTTATTGCTTACTATTGATTTAAAGTATTCTCTATCAGCTACATTATTTGAGTAACCATCTGTTGAAGTTAAATTTCCATTAAGATCAATAATGCCTATAGATCTTAACTCTAAATCATTAGCATATTTAATCAATATTTTATTTTTTTCTTCTTGTGACATATTCATATCAGAAATTTCATAATCAGCTGCTATTGATTTTGCCACATTAATTTTGGTATTTAGTTTTTGTTCTTCTATTTTTGCAGCATCACTTATCATTTTTTCTATACTATTTTGTTTAATATTTACCAAGTTTTCTTTTACTATAATAAATGTAGAAAAAAATGCTAATCCAAATACAACTATAAAACCTAACACTAATTTTTTTAGTAAATCATTTTTTATACTTTTATTACTCTTCATATTTATTCCTCCAAATGTTATTTATTCCAATGCAACCTTACAAATTTAACACTTTTAAAATATCTCGTCAAATATTTTAAAATAATAAAATTACATCTATTAAACGATTTTATTATTAATTTAAGAATAAAATTCTTAAACTTACTGTTAAATTCATTAAAAAATGAGCAAAATAAAAAGCTACTCAACAATAATTGTTGAGTAGTTTAAATATTTAATAAAAAATAATTGCTTTTTATTTTAATTCTTAAATGAATGTATCGGAGCTGGAATTCTTCCACCTCTTTGGGCAAATAATTCTGATGAATTTTCATTCACTTTCATTACAGGTGCTCTACCTAAAAGACCACCAAATTCAACCATATCTCCAACACTACATCCTGGTGCTGGTATTATTCTAACTGCTGTTGTTTTATTATTTATAACACCAATTGCAGCCTCATCAGCAATCATTGCAGATATTGTAGATGCTGGTGTATTACCTGGAATTGCAATCATATCAAGTCCTACTGAACATACACAAGTCATTCCTTCTAATTTTTCCAAGTTTAATGATCCCTTAATTACAGCTTCAATCATTCCTGCATCTTCAGATACAGGGATAAATGCACCACTTAATCCGCCTACATGGCTGCATGCCATAACTCCACCTTTTTTAACGGCATCATTAAGCATTGCAAGAGCAGCTATCGTTCCATGTGTTCCTACTGTTTCAAGTCCTATTTCTTCCAATATTTCTGCTACTGAATCACCTACTGCTGGAGTTGGTGCTAAAGATAAATCAACTATTCCAAAAGGAACTCCTAATCTTCTTGAAGCTTCATTGGCAACTAATTCACCCATTCTTGTAACCTTAAAAGCAGTTTTCTTTATTGTTTCTGCAACAACATCAAAAGATTGTCCTCTGACTTTTTCTAAAGCTCTTTTAACAACTCCTGGTCCACTTACTCCAACATTTATTATTTTTTCTGCTTCTCCCACTCCATGAAATGCTCCAGCCATAAACGGATTGTCTTCTACTGCATTAGCAAATACAACTAACTTTGCACATCCAAATCCTTTTTTATCTTTTGTAAGTTCTGCTGTTTTCTTTATAATTTCTCCCATATCTCTAACAGCATTCATATTTATTCCTGATTTTGTACATCCAACATTTACAGAAGCACAAACTTTTTGTGTAATTGCTAGTGCTTCTGGAATAGAATTTATTAAAATTTTATCTCCCTTAGTACATCCTTTTTGTACTAAAGCTGAAAATCCTCCTAAGAAATCTATTCCTAACGTATCTGCTGCTTTATCTAGAGTTTGAGCAAATTTTACATAACTTTCTTCATTGGTGGCCCCTGCAATTATAGATATAGGTGTTACTGAAACTCTTTTATTTACTATTGGAATTCCAAATTCAGATTCTATTTGTCTTCCAACTTCTACTAAATGTTCTGCTGATTTTGTAATCTTATCATATATCTTTATTCTGGCTTTTTCTCCATCTGGATCTATACAATCTAATAATGAAATCCCCATTGTTATCGTTCTTATATCTAGTTTTTCCTCTTCAATCATCTTTATTGTCTCAAGTATTTTATTTGTATTCATAAGTTTCCCCCCAATTATAGTGAATGCATAGACTTAAAAATTTCTTCTCTTTGAATCTTTACTTCAACACCAAGTTCTATACCTTTAGCATTTAATGCTTTGTGTACGTCTTCAAATTGTGTATTCATATTTTTACAATCTAATACCATCATCATCGTAAAAAATCCTTGCATTATTGTTTGGTTAACATCTAATATGTTAATATTAAATTCTTGTAATTTATTGCTAACCCCTGCAATAATACCAACTTTATCTTCCCCAATTACTGTTAATATTGCTTTCATGCTTATCTTCCCCATTTCATAAATTAATTTTTTATTGAGTACAAATATTTTCAAATAATACTTTAATTCTATATTTTCTATTATAATTTGTCAATTTTAATATATTTGTTAATTTATTTCATATTTTACCTATTTGAATGCAATACTTGAAAATTATTTATCTTTAGATTTATCATTTTCTTTTTCTCTTATGCCTTTAGAATATTTTCTACCAATTTTTTTTAATTTTGAGGTTAAAATTGAATTCCCTCTTTCCATTGAGTTATTTTTTAAGAAATACATTATTATAGATATGATAATAAATATCAAAAATAATGTTGCAATTCCTAATAAACCTTTTACCCTAGAATCTAATGAATTTATTTTTTGATAAATCGGCTTAGACACCTCTTTTTTCATTTTATATGTTTTTATATTGCCATATTGATCTATTACAGCACAATCACCACTAAGTTCATATATTTTTTTTGATGAACTTAAATACTCTAATGAATTTCTTAATATCTCCTCATTTGGTGATGTGATTACAAGCATTGCTTTTTGAAGGTTATATGGAGATATATCAAGTTGAAAAGTAGAAATTTCACTTGAAAATGGTTCTGTTAAAAATAACTTTTCATTTGATAAAAATTTTGAATATTCTTCATCATATTTAAACCAAAGATTATCATTTAATTTTTTAATAAGCTTATTATTTTCAGGAGTTCCATATACAACTATATTACTATCTTTTTCCTCTCCATTTATTTTTGAACTTCTAATTGCTTTTAAACTTCCAGTATTATAATATAAATCTTTACCTAAATAAGCAAAAACTCTTCCTATATAAGTTAAATCTTGTGATGTCAAATTATCAGGCAAAACTACTAATGTATCATTATAAGATCTATCTTTAATAAAAGGTGCTCCATATGTGGAAAAGTAGTAATTATCTATATCAGTTAATCCAGTATATATATACGAGTCTCCACTCACTAAAGCCCAGGGCATTTCTTCTTGCCTTTTTTCACAATATGAATTTTCCATTTCTAAATCAAAAGCTATAGTAAGTTCCATATAACTGCTTAATTTGACATCATTAGGTATTGCTAATTCCAATTCATCACCATTTGCTTTATCTTTTTCTAATTTTTTGCTTCCAATAGGAGTATTATTCATATATATAGTTACTAAACTTTTATTAAAATCTAAGTTTTCAGAATACCTCATAAATAATTTTATTTTATCACCAGAACTTAATACCCTATTTTTAGGTAAACTATAATTTAAAGTAGCACTTCTTCTAAATTGACCTTTTAAGTTAATTTCATTACTTCCTATATCCTTGAAAGTTATTCGTCCATTCTCCTCTTTGCTTTTCATATTTTCTTTTAAATTTTTATCTACTATAAATGTATCTTTGTCTAATTGAAAAACAATATCGTTATTCATAAGTGTTTTTACACCTTTTAAAAGACTTTCATTATTGTTGCTTAAAAGAAGTAACATCTTTCTATTTTCATCAGTACTATATGGTGAATTCAACACTTTTATAACACAGTCTTCATTTTCCACATTATTTGATATACTTATTTCTTTAGGAAGAATATCATAGTTTCCAATATAAATTACATTTTGAGATTTTTTCTTAGAAAAGTCATCATATTTTAATATTTCTCCATGATAGTCTCCATTTTCATACATCTTTCCCAAGTAAGAATTTAATAATAATGCAGCACTTAATTCTCCATCACTATATTCATTTGGAATTACTATATTTGTATATACATTATCTTCATCATCTTCATTTAAATAAGGATATGGAAAATTACATATTTTATTGTCAGCTATAACATTATTAAAATTAACTTTTACATTTGAATCACCTTTTAAAGTAATCCAATTTGCAATATTAACATCATCTATACACGGTAAATCAGAAATTCTTGAATATGTTTCGACTTTCAATTCATTACTTCCATTTAAAAGTAAATCCTTGGGGATGGTTAATTTAATATCTTGAATTTCTGTCTTTTCATCATAATATATTTTTTTAGAATAAAAATTAACATTATTAATAGACAGTACTATATATGCATCTTTTTTACTATCTACTAATTGATTTATTGAAAATTGTATATGTGCTTCAACAAAGTTAACATTCCACCACTTATTAATGTTAAAATACCAACTGTGACCTGAAAATACACCTTTAAAACTTAAATCATTTCCCATTTTATATGTCTTTGTATTAATTGTATTTTCTACATTTGTAAAATTCTTAATTGGCTCTGCATTTGCTTTAATAGGCAACATATTTCCTAAAAATATAATTACAAAAGTAAAAAATAAAAAAAGTTTTAATTTATATAAAATTACATTCTCCTTACTCATATATAAATACCTCCTCCAGGTTTAAAACCTTTCAGTTTTATACCATTTAGTTTCTCTTTTTAACAATGAATCTTTTATGTAATTATAAAATCCTATTGCCGCTACAATAGCCCATAATTTACAATAAGTAAAATACATTATAGATATAACCATAATATTTTTTATATTTAATTCTCCCTTTTCTGTTGAAATTGCTATCATTATAGAAAGATTAAATACTGAATACGCCATAACCCATAATATTAATCCATATCCAGTAATATTTATTTGAATTATATCTCCAAATCCTAATAAAAATAACATATCTGAAATAACACTAGCTGATAAAAAGAAAAAATAAATCATAGTGTAATACAATATATCAAATTTAGTTACTCCAAACCCTGGTTTAAATAAGTATTTGAAATTTTTTATAACAACATAAGTATTCCCCTTTGCCCATCTTATTCTTTGCTTAAACCATACATTTAATGTTTGAGGCTCTTGTTCATATGTTACAGCGAGAGGCATAAATTTTATTTTATATCCCATCATATAAATTCTAAAACTCACTTCAGTATCTTCTGTTATAGCTTTTGTATCCCATCCATTCATTTCTTCCATGATACTTCTTCTTACTACAAAGTTAGTACCTGGAATAGTACAAAGCTTAAACATTTCCCATCGTCCTGCTTGAGCCATCCATTGATACGTTAATGTTTCTATATTTATAAAATTAGTTAATAAGTTTTTATCTTTATTTCTGCATCTAAATTTTCCAATAACTGCACCTAACTTATCATCCTCTAACAATGTTTGAACTAAATATTTTAATGCTTTAGAATCTGGAGTATTGTCAGCATCATAAACAGCTAAAATTTCTCCCTTACTTTTTTCAAGCCCTATATTAAGTGCATTGGATTTTCCCTTTCCGCCAGTTATATTATCAGTGTTTATTATTATTAGATTTCTATCTAAAACTTTTTCTTTAACTGCTTGCAGTATTTCTGCTGAATTATCATTTGAATTATCATTTATTATTATAATTTCATATCTGTCATGAGGATAATCTAATTCTAGTAATGACTCTACTGTTTTTCTTATAACAATAGCTTCATTATGTGCTGGAACCATGACTGATACAAATGGATAGTACTTTAATTTTTCTTTCATTATTTTATTATGTACTTTAGAATAGTATATATATCCAAATACAACTAAAATAATATTAACAAATATTATTATCCAAATTATCCCCAGGGAATATAATGCCATGTAGTCAAATACATTCATAACATTTTCTCCTATTTTAAAAATTTTCTTTTATCAATATTAAAATTTATCAAAACAATTATTATAAAAAGAATTACAACTACGGTACTAATAATCACAAGTATTTTATTTGTTTTATCTAAATTTATATTAACATCATCATGTCTCTGATTTTCATATCCATTCATTACAGTTTTATATTTTTCACTATCAACAAACTGTACCTGTGTAACATTTTTATCATTTAAAAATATTCCATTTTTATTACTCTTGATATTTAAGTTATCAATAGTAATACTGCTATTTATATCATGAGTATCTTTAAAATATATATCTTTATCTAATAACTCTTCAACCTTATTCTTAAATTCCTTAACAGATAATTTACTACTTATATTTATCGCTACATTATTATATAAATTACTGCTATTATCAAAATCAACTTTTTCAATTATATTCTTATAAGATGATAGATTGTATTTATCAAAATCTAAAATCCCCATATCTATATTAGAATCTATAAAGATAGTATTCGTCTTTTTAAGCAATTCCTTTAAATCATCTCTATACAGCCAATAATCACTTATACTTATAGCAGTTGGATAAATCCAATAATTAATATAATTTTTAAATCCCAAATTAACTTTCTCTTCTATATTTTTTCCTTTAACATCTAAGCTTACTAATGGTGGAAGTGTTAATACTATTTCTCCTCCATTAGCTTGTGCATATCTCAATACCTCTGCGAATCTGTTCATAGCAGATAAATTTTCATTTTTAAATACAGGTGATACTTCAATAAAAAAGCGTATTCCAATTTTTTTTAAATAGTCTATCTCTTCAATTAAAACATTAAGGTCATTAAATGGAGTGACTTTATCAAAATAAAGATATATATTTTTCTCATACTCTTTATTAAAATATTTACAAATAACATCATATATCTTCTTATAATTATCAAAATACAGACCTTCCATGTATATTACCTTATCTGTATTTAAAAAGTTATTATATGATTTTTTCCCAATCCAAAATATTTCATTCTTATATTTAATTAGATTTTGCTTTAAAGTCTCACTTAAAGTATTATCACTTAAATTTAATATAAAAATAGTTTTATACTGTGATAAATCTGATCCCTCATAAGCTGAGAATCTCATTATTTCAATGTCATCAGCAAATTCTAAACATATTCTATTTAAATCATTTAAAGTATTTCTTTTTTCTCCATATTCTTTATAAGCATCATATAAGACCAACACTTTTTCTCTTGATTCAACACCATATACATTTTTAGTGAAACATAAACTATTTATCAGTATAAAAATTAATACTACTATAATTAATTTTTTAACTTTAAACAGTTTATTCTTGAATGTCATATTCAATTTCCTTTTCAGCTTTTATTAAGAATTCCATAGAATCCTTTATTGATTTATCAAATGTACATGATCCCATTTGAATATCTAACTTTATATTTTTATATAATGAATATTGTATTAAATCAGCATTATTAATGTTTTCCCTAAACCTATTTTTTACTACCTTAGCACCATCTTCATTGGTGATTGTTATAAATGCCAATGTACTTTCATCTAATATGTACTTTACATCTTCTTCTCTTAAAGCTTTTTTAAAAATATCACATGTTTGAACCAGTAATTCTAAGTACTTTTTTCTTCCAAGAATTCTTTTTAATTTATCTGCAAATTTAACTTTTACAATTATTAAAGTTAAAGGTAAATTATGCCTTTTGCTTATATTCATATATATTGGTAATTCCATAATAATTGCTTTATCATTTCTTATTCCTGTAGATTCATCAATCATTATAAGTCTTGAATTCTCTTCTTCCAAAGATATCACTTTTTCTTGCAGCAACACTATATTCTTTGACATAAATGAAACTATTAAAGCAGTAATAGGTATTATTACAATCCAATAATATGTGTTAAATTCAGCAGTAAGATTTCCAGTAAAATTCAAGTATAATTTTATACTCATATAAATAAAATCAACTATCAACGTAACAATTAATGAAAATGTCACATTAGTATAGTAACTTATAACTGCAATTATCATTATAAGTGTCAGCATAAAGTAATTTTCAAAGGATTGTTGAAAGTTAAAAATATTAAAGCTAATAGATATAATAAAAAAATACGTTATTAAAAACGTTATTAGAATATCAACCTTTTTTCTAATGTTTATCTCATTCATAATTTAAAACCACCCTACGATTTTATTGTTTTATTTTCAAAAATCAAACTAATTATATATATAAATATCAAATCAAATGCCATGTTGTACATAAATACATGTTTAGATAAATCTGCATCACCAGCCCCTATTACAGAAATGATAATTTGTGATATTCCAACTAGAAATACATAAAAATACGTAATTTCTTTAAGTTGAATTTTTTTATTATTGTTCTTTATGGCCTTTAAAAATCTAGATGTAGATAAATATAAATAAATAACTATTGTAGCTACAGTAAACAACATGTTCTTTGGTATAACTTTTTCTTTAAATGTACTCCATGTTGCAAAGAAGTATGATTTAGCTCCAAATTCTTTGTGTTCACTTTGTTCATAATTTCCAATTACTTTTGGTCTGATTGAATATCCATTATTAAAACTTATTTTTAATACTTTAATAAATGCCTTAGGATGTGTTATATAATATTCTAAAATTTTTCCTAATGAGAATTTTTCATAATAGTCGTCTATTAATTTTTCTTCATATGGATCTAACAACTTAATTTCTTCAAAAAAATCTGTTTCTTGCAACAAAGAATATTGTGTACTTATATTAAAATCTTCTAATATGCTGTCTGGATCATCTTCATTCAATAAAATACCTCTGTTCATAGAATGATATATATTTATGTATTTAAAATCTCCTGTGATTGACTTATAAAATACCATTGAGCTTATTATAAAAATTATAGCTAAAATATAAGTTAATATTTTAGTTAATGGTTTATTTGTTGTGTAAACTCCTATTATTATAAAAATAAATGATATTAATATACCAACTGGTGCTAATTGTTGTTTAGATCCGAAAAACAGAAACGAACTTATTCCAAAAGCTATTAAGTTATACCACGTAAACTTATCAAATTCTATCATATAAATTAGTAAACCTATACTCATTAGAAAACAGCATATATTAACACTTTCTCCATAAAAAGAATTGTAATACGCTAAATACCCTGTATCACAAAATATTAAAATAGTTAATAAAGTTATTATTAGTTTATATTTAGAATTATCTACTTTATTTATTAGTGCTTTTATAAAAAAATAAACTCCTATAGCTTCAATTATCAAAAACATAATAGACATAAATCTTATATCTAAAACATAGTCTTTCGTAAAAAAACTATCTAAAAAAATAGCTGACTTTACAAATATAGATTGAGTTGATATTAGAATGTTAGCATAATCATTGTTATATTTATAAATTCCATAGTCTTTTATAAAATATCCTAAGAATATATCATTAGAATTTTTGTTCAAATGATATGCACCGCTCTTATTTATCACTCTATAAAAATCCCCATTGTCAGCCATTCCTATAATAGGATGTATAAATAATGTCAAACTTCCTATAATTAATACAAGAAAAGATGCCAAAAGAGGATAGTTAATCTTATCTAGCTTTAAAATGTTATTATATTTATGATTATATGTGTTAACATTCCCTATATTATTCACCTTCTTTTATAAAATTATCTTAATTTTATATCTAATAAATAAAACTGTAATTAAATTATCACTAACCTTATCTTGCGAAACTTAGTAAAATTTCATACTAAAATCCAGCTTATTCTTATAGATTTGCATTTTTAAATATATTTATGTGAAAATCATTATATTTAGTAATAAAATTTTTACTACTTATTTTTAAATTTGAATTTTTGTAGATTTAATATAATATCTATTTATATATATATAGTTTTTTACATATTTATACTGAAAATAAAAAATAAGTCACTTAAAATAATAGTAACTTATTTCTCTTATTTCTTATTCATTTTTATAGATTTACAAAGCTCCATTTACTGCATTTTCTATATATTTAGAAAATAACTCTCCCTTTGATGTTAATGCTTTTTTATTAGAAATGTCTAAATTTCTAAACCCAAGTTCAATATTTCTTAAGGGCATTTCCATTTTTCCACTATGATTTTCTTGCAAATTTTCAAAGTTATCTACCATATAATCTATTGTTTCTAACATATCATTAATAGAATATTTATCTGAATAAATTTTTTCTTTTAATTCTATAAAATATTTTTCTTTGAAATCACTTAAATTTGATAGTAAATATCCTTTATTTTCTTTTTGCCACATTTCATAATCTTTAATGTACGCATCTTCTTTTAAGATACTACTTGGTATACTAATAAGTTTTTTAAATTCTGTTTGATTCATATCCCAAATAGTATTTCTAACTTCGCTAATTACCCATCTTATAGTAGATAAATCATAATCAATTTTTATAAATTTATCTCCTATCTTATTAAACCTTTTTTTTGTTGATATGTGCATAATATCACCTCATAATTTTATTGATTCATTATTTATGATATTCATAAATACTTACATATGATAATAAATTTAATGCTATAAGTTACTTGAAAATAGAACAACCCATTACTTTTTCAAATATCAATGTAATTATAAGTAAAATTTTATATAAAAAATATTTAGGTATTTTATGTTGTTCTTCCCTTAACATACATATTATATCTAATATTAAAGAGAATAAAATAATTATTAGCAAAGATAGATATATAATTTTATTCATTTTACTTTTCCTAAAATAATATTCTTTAATATAATATATGCAATTTTTCATTATAAAATAATTAAATTTATAAAAAAGACACAAAAAAGATTTTTTTCTCTTTTTTATGTCTTTTATTAACTTATTTTATTTAAATATCTTGTACTAAAATTAATTTTTTATATTTATGTTGTACTAACTTAAGTATAGGTAATCCTACTAAAGTTACAACAACAAATTCACCTACTGCTATTTCTCCCATGGATAATATAAGTGGAATTTTAAATAAATAATTAAGCATCCATCCTATAATTAAAGCGTTAAATATTGTTGGCCACAATGATGCTATAAATAATGCTTTTTTATTATTTTTAATATATTTCGCTGTAAATGATATAGCTGTAACACTAATCAATGTAGCTAATGTTCCTAAAAATATATCTAACATACCGTTAGGTCCAAGCATATTTGCTATAAAGCAACCTAATGTAAGTCCTCCTATATAAAATGGATCTACAAAAGCTAATAATACCATTATTTCTGAAATCCTAAATTGAATGTTTCCATAACTTATAGGTGCTAATATAAGTGTTAGCACTGCATAAATAGCAGCTATAAGTGCTGTTCTAACTAATCGTTTTGTTGTTTTACTACTTTTCATTAAATATCCTCCTAAAAAATTAGTTTAACAACCTCCTAAACTTTACACTAAGTTTTAATTTATATTTTAGTATAAAAATTTCACTAAAATATATGGACAATTTAAACAAAACGAGTAACTGTAAGTATGATTAAAGCCAGAACAAAATCGCTAAGATGACG
Source organism: Clostridium aquiflavi (assembly GCF_031344075.1). Taxonomy (NCBI): domain Bacteria; kingdom Bacillati; phylum Bacillota; class Clostridia; order Eubacteriales; family Clostridiaceae; genus Clostridium; species Clostridium aquiflavi. The sequence continues at coordinate 49,174 of NZ_JAVJAN010000025.1, read as the reverse complement.
ATAAGCCATTGATATATAAATATACTTCTTAAAATGCATATATTTATATACATCTACTAGGCGAATATATTCTTTGTTTACTCTTTATTTTTCTATCTTTATTAATAAGTTAAATCATAAATAACACTTAAATTTAATGCCTTTATCATTATATAAAGAATAAAAAAATCGTAGGACATTACATCCTACGATAAAAATTCAATAATCTAATAAACCCTTATAAATATATAAAAGTTTATTATTACTAAAAGTTAACCGTAGTTTTGTTTAAAGTCAGGAGGCTTCCGAACTGACTATATTAAATTATAACAAATCTTTAGAATTATTACAACGTAATATTATTTGTTATATCCATCCTTATTATTTGTATGCCATACCCAAGCATCTTCTATAATCTTTGTTATATTAGTTCTACTTGGATTCCATCCTAATATTTTTTTTGCTTTATCTGAAGACGCAACTAACTTACTTGGATCCCCTGCTCTTCTTTCACCTATTTGTGCTGGAATTGAATGCTTAGTAACTTTTCTTGCAGATTCAATTATTTCTTTAACTGAAAATCCTTGACTACTTCCAAGATTAAATATATTACTATTTCCTCCATTTAATAGATATTTCATTGCTAAAATATGTGCTTCTATTAAATCTTCAACATGAATGTAATCTCTTACACAAGTACCATCTTCAGTGTCATAATCTTCACCATATATTGTTATAAAATCTCTTTTTCCAAGTGCTACTTGAAGTACTATTGGAATTAAATGTGTTTCTGGATTATGATCTTCTCCAATAACTCCACCTTCTCTTGCTCCAGCAACATTAAAATAACGAAGTGATACATATTTTATTCCATAAGCCTTATCACACCATTTCATTATTTTTTCCATTGTAAGTTTTGTTTCACCATATGGATTTGTAGGACAAGTTTCCATTTCTTCAGTTATTGGAATTTGTTTTGGTTCACCATAAGTTGCTGCTGTTGAAGAAAATACTATATTTTTCACATTAAATTCATTCATAACTTCTAATAAAACTTGAGTTCCTTGAACATTGTTATTGAAGTATTTAAGAGGATCTACCATAGATTCTCCAACTAAAGAATTTGCTGCAAAATGAATTACTGCTTCAAAAGATTCTTTTTCAAAAACATCCTTTAAAAATTCCTTGTCCCTTATATCACCCTTGTAAAATTTTGCCTTTTCATTTATTGCTTCCTTATGCCCAGTTAGTAAATTATCTACAACCACAACATCATAATCATTATCTATTAATTGGCTTACTGCATGAGAACCAATATAGCCTGCTCCACCTAAAACTAAAATACTCATTATTAACCTCACTTCTATAAATCACTAAATATATTTATTTTAAAATTATATATTTAAGTCCTTAACTCTTATACATAATATGTTAAATCTATAATTTATATTATATTACTTTTTAATTGTAAAATCATCCTCTAAAACATAATATTTTATTAAGCATTTTATAATTTTTCAACTTCTTCTTGTATTTTTTGCATTTTTAAATCTGTTGCTGAAATTATATCTGCACATTCCTTTAAATCTGCTCTTATATGTTTTGGCGTATCTTTTCCTTTTTTATAATAAAGTTTATGTTCTAAGCTTGCCCAAAAATCCATTGCAATAGTTCTTATCTGAACTTCTACTTTTACATTTTCTATATGATCTGAAAAATAAATTGGAACTTCTAATACCATATGTAAACTTCTATATCCATTTTCCTTTGGATTTTTTATATAATCTTTTTCTTCCACTAATCTTATGTCATTTTGACTTTTTAACATATTAGCAATTTCATATATATCACTTACAAATGAACATACAACCCTTACTCCAGCTATATCATTTAAATTTTCTCTCGCTGATTTAATACTAATATCAAAGCCTCTTCGCTTAAGCTTTTCTAATATGCTTCTAGGTGATTTAACTCTAGATTTCATATATTCTATAGGATTTCTTTTTCTTCTTATTTTAAATTCAAAATCTAAAATATCTAATTTAGTTTTAATTTCTTTTATAGCAGAACTATATATCATTAAAATTTCTTGAACTTCATCTAGTTTTTCCTCTACGTTTTCAGTTGATATGGTTACATTTCCACAATCAAAAAATATTTTATCACTCTCTCTTAAGTCGTTCATAATTATGTCATCCCCCTTTAGTATACTAAATAAACATCTACAATGAATATGTTAACATATTCATTGTAAAAATCAATCTTTTAAAATCATTATAACTTTTAAGCAATTAAATTTATATATAATTTAATAAAATACAGCATATTAATACATACTAATATTAAAATAGAAAATTTGATATTATTCATTAACTTGGAGGTTATATATTTATGAACAATAAATACTTAGACTTATTTGATACATTAGTCAAGTCATATTATGATGGTAATTTTGATGAAACCCTTAATCGCATTATGATATGTCATGAAGTATCTCCACAAGAAACATTTGAAATAATAACATCGCTTTGTGGAGTAAAACTTAAATTTGATAATAATTATGTATATAATATAAAAAAAGCAATTACAGAATATACTGTAAATAAGAGAATAGTTGAAAAACTTGAATGTTGTGGCGCTAATTGCACACCTAACAAAGAAAAAAAATACACTTGTGAATTAGCATGTCCTTTTAATGCTATATATTATGATAGTGAAAAAAACTCTACTGCTATAAACAAGGATATGTGTATTAATTGTGGTATATGTATTGATTCATGCAAGAATGGACGAATATTAGATAAGGTTGAATTCTTACCTATAATTAATCTAATAAAAGAAAATAAAACTGTTATTGCTGCTGTAGCACCTGCAATTGCTGGACAATTTGGAGAAAATGTAACAATGGATCAATTAAGAGAAGCTTTTATCAAAGCAGGTTTTACTGATATGGTTGAAGTTGCATTTGCTGCTGATATACTAACAGTGAAAGAAGCTGTTGAATTTAATAAGCATGTTAATAAACCTGATGATTTAATGATAACCTCTTGTTGTTGTCCAATGTGGGTCGGAATGTTAAAAAAAGTATATAAAGAACTTGTCCCTGATTTATCGCCATCAGTTTCTCCCATGATTGCAGCTGGAAGAATATTAAAAAAACTAAATAAAGATACTAAAGTAGTCTTCATAGGCCCATGTATCGCAAAAAAAGCTGAGGCAAAGGAAAAAGATCTAATTGGAGCTATTGATTTTGTATTAACATTCCAAGAAGTAGAACAAATCTTTAGAGCTTTAAAGATAAATCCAATAGACTTAAAGGGAGTTCCATCTGTTGAATATACATCAAAGGCTGGACGTTTATACGCTAGAACTGGTGGTGTTTCAATTGCTGTTTCTGAAACAATAGAAGAACTCTATCCAGAAAAATTTAAAGATTTTAAAAGTGTTAAAGTTGATGGAATTAAAGATTGCAAATCAATACTTGATAAAGCTCTAAAAAAAGAAGTAAATGCTAATTTTATAGAAGGTATGGGGTGTCCTGGTGGATGTGTTGGAGGACCTAAAGCTATTGTTCCACCAACTAAATCTAAAGTTGCTGTTGATGAATTAGCTTATGATTCACCTATAAAAGTTCCTGTTCATAGTAAAATTTTAGATGAGGTATTATCAAAAATTGATATAAATTCATTAGAAGATTTTAAAGATCCTAAAAAAATAGAAATATTAGAACGTGATTTTTAAAATTTAATTTTTTTACTTATTATTAAACAATGAATTTTAACTTTTTAATACCTAGAAAATTTAAAATACAATACATTTAAGGCTCTGTTTTAAATATGTGTTGATATATGCAATAGGTGAAGTGGCATGCAATATCAACATGCTACTAAAACAGAGCCTAATTTAATAATTCTTTCTTAAATTAAACTTAATAAACATATTAAATAGTAGCTGGAAAATATATTTAATGATACCATATAATTATAAGGTTGATGAGTAGGTTCAGGATCAAGCGAATATTTATATCCTGTTTCATACTATAGACTATAACTGTATTTTTAATTTTTTTATAATTTAATGGAGGGATATATTAATGAAAAAGAATTATTTTTTTAGTATTTTACTACTCTTTTGTCTTCTTTTTAGTCTTCAATATCCAGCATTTGCAGATGAAAATTATAGTAAATCATTAGAAAATGCTATTACAAAAACAAAAAACATAATAACTATTCCCGATACTTATACTGATTTTACTCATTCTAGTAGAGAACAAAAAACAATTCTTGGACAAGTAAACTTATTTGAACTTAATTGGTCAGAAGTACAAGGAAAATACGGAAATATATCTATATCTATAGATGAAAATGGGAATATATATGATTTTTATAAGTACAGTAATGAAAATACTTCAAAGTTGCTTGCATCTGTCACTAAGAATGAATCAAGACAAGCTTGTGAAGATTTTATAAAAAAAGCGCTTGTAAATCATTATAGCTCTTTAAAAGAAATAAATGTTTACAATGATCCAACAGACAGTGCCTATACATTTAAATATAAATGTTATTTTAATAATATTCCATTAAACTTTTTATATGTAAATATTTCTGTGGATAAACATACTGGTGAAATAATTACTTTTAATACAAATAACTTAAATACAAACTCTCTTTCTTATCCTCCTAATGATAATATAATTGAAAAATTTAAAGCTAAACAATCATATATTGATAAAATTGGTTTAAAGTTAAATTATTATTCTTATTATGACTATAAAAATGATAAGCTAAATATTTTCCCAGCATACTGCATAAATAGTACTCCTGATGTAGCTATAGATGCACATTCTGGAGAAAAGATTTCTATAAATAATGACAATATATATTTAGGTAAAAATGGATATGAAAATACTAATGAGAGCTTAGATTCCTTTAAAAATTTAACAAAAGAAGAAGACGATGCAATAAAAAATGTATCTGGACTTATAAGCAAAGACACAGCTACAGATATAATAAAAAAATATAGTGATTTAGACTCTTTTGAAAGTAAAATTTCTAATTCTCATATAAACAAAGATTTAATATCAAATAATTATATTTGGACAATTAATTTTGAAAATGCTTCTGCAGAAATAGATGCTAAATCAAGTGAACTATTATCTTTTTATCATTATTCAAATATTGATGATAAAAACAATATGATACCTATTGATGATGCTAAAAATATAGCAGATAATTTTCTAAATGAAGTTTCTCCTAATAAGTTTAAAGAAACAAAATTAGAAGTCTTAGATACAAATATAAATGAAAATGATAACTTTTATAATTTTAAATTTATCCGTCAAGTAAACGGAATTAACTTCATAAACAACTATCTTATGGTTTCTATTAATAAATCTAGCGGAAAAGTTTGTGAGTATACTCGCCAATGGTATGATGATGTTAACTTTCCAGACATAGATTCAGCATTAACATCTGAATCAATCTTTGATAAAATTGGTGATAAATTTGGATTAGAATATACAATGTCTAATGATAAAAATATTTCTTTAATATATAACTTTATAGATTTAGGTGAAAATTATCTTGTTAATCCTTTTAATGGGACAAGAATTAAGTTTAATGGCGAAGAATATACAGAAAATACACTTCCTAAATATTCTGATATAAATGGACATTGGTGTGAGAAAACAGTTAAAGAGCTATTAGAAAATGGTTATTACTTAAAAGGTGATAAGTTTAATCCTGATAATAACATAACTCAAATTAATTTTTTAAGATATCTTTATTCTCAAATTGGGGACTTTAATGATGATGATAAATTTTATGACATGCTTATAGAAAAAGGTATTTTAAAAATAGAAGAAAAGTCACCAAATTTATTGCTTACAAATAAAGATATAAGTAAATTAATAGTTCGATATTTAGGATATGATAAGATTGCTAGAAATTTTTATATTTTTAATAACCCATTTAATGATTCAATTGAAGATAATGTTAAAGGCTATGCCGCAATTTGTCATTCCTTAGGTATAATTACAGGTGATGAAAATAATAATTTTAATCCAAACAATAATGTAACAAATGCTGAAGCTGCAAAAATAATATATAACTTATTAACTAAAGCAAACAATAAATAAGACTGTGTTTTAGTAAAATAGCTGATATATGTAGAAGTAATGTTTACTAAGTAATTAAACTTAAAAATGCTTAAATGAGAATAGTCCCATTTTAGCTTGCTCTCAATATAAAATTGGGACAAACCATAAATGGGACTATTAAAAGGGAATTCCATTTTGTTGAGTAAATTCAAAATGCAAAATCCACAGTATGAAAGTTATGTAGCCAAATGTAAAATTTGGACACTTACTTTTTTTGGTTCTCACATAAGAATTCTCAAAGTCCAATTGCAACTCAACTTTAACATTACATATATCAAACATATTTAAAACAGAGTATTATTAGTTGAACCTTCCAAATATAAAAGCTTTTCTTTTATGTCTAAACCACCCGAATATCCAACTAACTTACCACTTTTCCCAATAACTCTATGACATGGTATAAAGATAGGAATTGGATTCTTATTATTAGCAAGACCAACAGCCCTTGATGCTTTAGGATTTCCTATTTTTTCAGCTATATCTCCATAAGTACAAGTTTTTCCGTATTGAATACCTTGCAATTCATTCCATACAGATTTCATAAAATCAGTACCATATGGCTCTAATGGAATTTCAAACTGCTTTCTATTTTTACAAAGATATTCTTCTAACTGAGTAAAAGCTTTTTTTATAAGATCAGTTTCAATTAAAATCATATCTTTAGCAACACTATCTCTATTAAAATATAAATTTGTGATAGCGCTTCCATTGTCCGCTATTCCTATATTCCCAAGAACTGTTTTATAGAAAAATATATTTTTCACTAAATACAAATCCCCTATCTTTTTTTATGTTTAAGTTATATAACTTCTATAACTTTTGATACCCATTTGCATAAGTTAGCTGATGCTTTTTGAGCTGTTTCTACTACTCTTTCATGTGAATGTTTAACTTTTTGAATTCCTGTTGCCATATTAGTAATACAAGCTATTCCTAATACATCCATTCCTAAATAATTAGCAACTATTGTTTCTGGTACCGTTGACATACCTACTGCATCAGCGCCATGTTTTCCTATCATTCTAACTTCAGCAGCTGTTTCATAGTATGGTCCCATAAATCCAGCGTAAACGCCTTCATCATATTTTATTCCTAATTCATCAGCTACTTTTTTAGCTTTATTCATAAGTTCTATTTTATATGGTTCTGACATATCTGGGAATCTAGTTCCTAATCTTTCATCATTAACCCCAATTAATGGATTTGTTCCAAATAAGTTAATGAAGTCATTTATAATCATTAATGTTCCTGGTTCAAAATTTGTATTTATTCCACCACAAGCATTTGTTACTATTATTTTTTCTATTCCTAATTGTTTCATTACATATATTGGGTATGTAACTTCTTTCATATTATACCCTTCATAATAGTGAAATCTTCCTTGCATTAACAGAACTTCAACACCATTAATTTTTCCAAATGCTAATTTTCCTTCATGTCCTTTAACTGTAGAAACTGGAAAATTAGGTATTTTCTCATAAGATATACTTTCCATATCTTCTACGACATTAACTAAGTCTCCTAATCCTGATCCAAGTATTATTGCGATTTTAGGGTTTCTTTTTACTTTCTCATTAATGTAACTTACTGATTCCATTATTTTATTGTACATATCATTTCCTCCATTGTTAAATTTATTGTATATTACTATATTAACCGCAAATGTTAATATTGTAAAATACTTATATCCTTTTTATCTTAATAAATTTCTTTTTCCCTATTTTTAGTATATCATTATCATTGATTTTAGCATTGTCAAACTCTAGTACTTTTTCAGTATTTATTTGTACTCCACCTTGTTCTGCTAGTCTTCTAAATTCCTTATTAGAAGATACTAACCCTTCATCTACAAGGATTTTACTTATTTCTTTTAACTTTAAAAATTCTTTTGGTATATTTATTTCTGGCACTTCACTAGGTAAACATCTATTTTTAAATACTTGTTCATAATATTCAATAGCAGCCTTTGTTTCTTCTTCTGAATGATATAAACTTGTAATAATTTTAGCAAGTTCTAACTTTATATCTCTAGGATTTTTTCCATTTTCAAGATCACTTTTTATCTCATCAATTCTATCTGGATGTTCATCAGTTGCTAATTCAAAGTACTTTATAATAAGATTATCTGGTACTTCCATAATCTTTTTAAACATTACTTCAGCCTGTTCATCTACTCCAATGTAATTTCCAAGACTTTTACTCATCTTTTCCACTCCATCGAGTCCTTCTAAAATTGGCATGAATATTGCTATTTGTTGCTCCATTCCCATGCCTTTTTGTAGAGTTCTGCCCATAAGAATATTAAATGTTTGATCAGTTCCACCAAGCTCTATGTCAGCTTTTAGTACAATTGAATCGTATCCTTGCATCAAAGGGTAAAAAAATTCATGGATACCAATAGGTGCATTATTACTATAGCGATTTTTAAAATCATCTCTTTCAAGCATTCTTGCAACTGTGGTCGTTGCAGCTAATTTTAATACTTCTTCAAATTTTAATTTAGATAACCATTCACTGTTGAATCTAATTTCTGTCTTTTCCTTATCTAAAACTTTTAAAATTTGTTTTTTGTATGTCATTGCATTTTCTATAACTTGTTCTTGTGTTAATGGTTTTCTTGTTTTTGACTTACCTGTTGGATCTCCAATTTTTCCTGTAAAATCTCCAATTAAAATAACAGCTCTATGTCCTAAATCTTGCAGTTGTTTTATTTTTCTTAAAACAACTGCGTGCCCTAGATGTATGTCTGGTGCACTTGGATCTAAACCTAATTTAATTGTTAAGGGTTTATTTTCCTTTTCAGATTTGATAAGCTTTTCTTTTAATTCTTCTATGCTTATAATATCTGCTGCTCCCTTTGCTATAATTTTAATTTGTTCATCAATTGTCTTTTTCATATATCATAACTCCTTATATTTAAAATTTTTAATATAAGCAAGTTCTATAAGATTTATAAAAGCTAATAAAAATTATTAAGGCTAGTTTTAGTTGTGTATAACTTCTCTCACATTCGCATTTCTAAATATACACGATAAAATATGATAACAAAAAAAACTCTCATCCTTTATTTTATAAAGGACGAGAGTATATCTCGTGTTACCACCTTAATTTATTAATTACTCACATAATTAACCTCTTCAAGTACGCCATATTTTATGGATATACTTTAGCACTATAACGTGTGCAAGGATACGTCTCACCTAATTAGATTTTAAATCTGTTCAGTTTGAAGCTCTAAGATGTATTCAAAATTAGAATTCCAAGTTCCTCTCATCATCCGGCAACTTTCTGTTTGGCTTAACTAATTTCTACTTTTTCTTTTCAAAGCTTTTCTTTAAATCTCATACTCCGAAATATATAAAATATAAATCTTCGTTATGCTATGTATATATTAAATTATTTACAATTATAGATAAATATTTTTTATTTGTCAAGTAATATAAATTCTATTTTTTGTAACCACTTTCAATTTTAAAATAAAGTATTTGTACGAGAATTTACTATATTTTATCAATTTATTCTATTTTTATGTACAAAAAAACCAACACTCATAAAAATTTGAATATAGCAATCCCGTAAAAGGATTAACTTATAATCAACTATTATGGTAGTTGGTAGAAACGTTCAACCTATTATGAACTTATATAAGTTAAAATATTATTTAATTAATGATTGTTTATTATTCAATTAAAATGCAAATTATAAATTTCGCTACCGTATTATTTAAACCATATAATATCATAGTAAAAATATAAAGTCAACATTATATTAACTTTTTTTAATATATTTAATGTAAATAATTCTTTTTAAAATACACCTATATATAAAGAAAATAGCGAGAAAAACTTACTTTAAATCTAAAATTTTTCTCGCCAAAACTTTATTAATATATAAAATTTCTATTTTAACTTAGAAATTTTTTCATTCTTAATTCTATTAACATTATAATAAACTTTTTCTATATCAATAGTTGTAAATATTCCGTTTTTATATACAACTTTTCCATCTATCATAGATAAACAAATATCACTTGCTTGTGAAGAATAAAATATATTTGCTAAAACATCATGCACTGGTTGCATATGAGGACTATTGAAATCATAAACAACAATATCCGCTCTATTTCCTACTTTAATACAACCACAATCATCTCTTCCTTGTGACATTGCACCATTCAAACATGATATTTTTAGTATTTCTTTTGAACTTAAGAATAATGGATCATTATTAGCACCCTTATGTAATAAAGCTGCAAGATTAACTTCTTCAAGCATATTAAGATTATTATTACTTGCTGCACCATCAGTTCCAATACTCACATTAATTCCATGTTCTAGCATAGTCTTCACTGGCGCTATTCCACTACCAAGTTTTAAATTACTAGTTGGACAATGTGATACTGTAACATTATTTTCTTTAAGAATATTAAAATCATTACCTTCAAGAAAAACACAATGAGCTGCTGTTGTTTTACTATTAAAAGTTCCACATTTACAAAAATATTCAGCTGGAGTTAATCCCCCATGTCTTTCTTTGCAAGCTTGTTGCTCAAGTATTGTTTCTGAAAGATGTATATGCATATTCATTTCTGTAGAATTGCAATACTCAGAAATTTGTTTTACTAACTCTTCTGATGAAGTATATTCAGCGTGTATAGATACATCACCTTTAATAGCTCCATTTTTAGAACTTTTAGCATAATTTCTTATAAATTCTGTTTCTTTATATGAATTATGTTTAAAATAATCATTATTATCATCATTTTTTAAGTATGAACTTGAAATATTTGCTTTTATTCCTGTTTCATCAATAGCTTGTACTAAAGATTCAAGATGAGAATACATATCAGTAAAAGATACTACCCCACTTTTTATCATTTCAGATATTCCAAGTAAAGTACCCCAATAACAGTCTTCATCTGTAAGTAAAGCCTCAAATGGAAAAATTCTTTCAGTTAACCATCTTTGTAAAGGTAAACCTTCGCCATATCCTCTAAGTAACGTCATTGGTACATGGCAATGTGTGTTGAAAAATCCTGGCATTGCAACCTTATTTTTACCATCATACACTTCACCAACATAGTTTTCCTGAATATTTTCTCCAATATATACTATTTTATTATCCTCTACTAAAATATTAGTTCCTTCAATAGTATTAAAATTTTCATCAATCATTGTAATATTTTTAAATAACATAATAAGCATCCCCATTTCTTTTATTTACGGTAGCTAGTATTATAAATTTGCTTATTATAATTTATGATATATTACCAAAAATAATTATAACATTCAACAACTATTTTTATTTAAAAACTTATTTTTTTATATTTCATTATTCATATTTAATAATTTTTTCTATATTATTTTTTCAAATAGATATATTAAACGTTATACATATTTACTAACCGAAAAAAATATTATAAATTTAAAACTAAATGTATAATATAGAAAAATCATATTTAAAATGTTTAAATGAATACACTGTTATCAAATATACAAAACAAAACAAAAAACAACTCGATTATTAAATTAAATAATCAAGTTGTTTTTTCGTTATTCATATATTTTAGTTTTACTAATTTATTTTAGTTTTACTAATAATTCACCTGTTTTTACTTGTTCTCCCTCTTTAGCAAAAACATATTCTACAATTCCATCACAACTAGCAACTATATTTGTTTCCATTTTCATTGCTTCTATCACAACTAAACCTTCGCCTTCTTTAACTTCTTGCCCTTCTTTAACAAGTACATTTATTATATTTCCTGGAATACTTGCACCAATTTCAAGCTTATTTGATGAATCTGCCATTTTAGTTGGATTATCTAAGCTCAATGCACTTGTAGCTCTCTCAGTTCTATCTTTTATTTTTATTTCTCTTCTATTACCATTTATTTCAAAGTCAACAGTTCTATATCCCTCTTTATCTAATTTTCCAATTTCAATTAATTGAACTATCATAGTCTTACCTTCAGCAACTTCAATTTCACTTGTTTCACCTTCAGATAAGCCATGGAAAAATACATCACTTCCCATAAGACTTACATCACCATATTTTAATACTGACTTTATAAAGTCTTCAAATACATCTGGATATAAAGCATAACTTAGTATATCTCTTTTGCATGGTTTAAATTTATATTTTTCTTTTAAGTATTTTTCGATTTTATCAAAATCTTCTGGTGGTAATAGTTCTCCTGGTCTAACTGTAATAGGTTGTTCTCCCTTTAAAACAAGTTTTTGTAATTCTTCAGGAAATCCGCCTTCTGGTTGACCCATCATTCCTTTAAAATATGAAACCACAGAATCTGGGAAAGCCATATTCTTTGCTTTTTCATATATGTTTTCAGGAGTTAAATTGTTTTGTACCATAAATATAGCCATATCACCAACCATTTTTGAAGATGGTGTAACCTTTATTATGTCTCCAAGTAAATCATTTACTTTTTTATACATCTTCTTCACTTCATTAAATCTATGTCCCAGTCCAAAACTTTCAACTTGTGGCTTTAAATTTGAATATTGTCCTCCTGGAATTTCAAATTTATAAATCTCCGCACTACCTGATTTTAAATCAGATTCAAATTGATCATATACAGGTCTTACTGCATCCCAATAATCAGATAATTTTTGAATTCCACGTATATCAATTCCCGTATCTCTTCCAGTATTATTAAGAGCTGCAACTATTGAATTTAAAGCTGGTTGACTTGTAAGTCCTGACATACTATTAAAAGTTGTATCAATAATATCAACTCCAGCATCTGCTGCCATTAATACAGTTGCAACACCATTACCTGTAGTATCATGTGTATGAAGGTGAATTGGAATTGAAACTTCATTTTTTAATGCAGTTATAAGTTTCTTAGCTGCATAAGGTTTAAGCAATGCAGACATATCTTTTATTGCAAGTATATGTGCACCCATTTTTTCAATTTCTTTAGCTTTATCTACATAGTATTTTAGACTATACTTATCTCTATTCTCATCTAAAATATCACCTGTATAACATAGTGCAACTTCTGCTATTTTATTAGCTTTTAGTACTTCTTCTAAAGATACTTCTATTCCTTTTAACCAATTTAGTGAATCAAATATTCTAAATATATCTATTCCACTGTTTGCTGATTCTTTTATAAATTCTCTTATAACATTATCTGGATAGTTTTTATATCCAACCCCATTAGCACCTCTAATAAGCATTTGGAACATAACATTAGGAATTCTTTTTCTTAATGAGTCAAGTCTTCTCCATGGAGATTCTTTTAAAAATCTATATGCAGTATCAAAAGTAGCTCCACCCCACATTTCAAGTGAGAACAAGTCATTTCCATATACAGCTGTTGCCTTAGCTATGTTTTTCATATCCTTACTTCTAACACGAGTAGCCATTAATGATTGTTGAGCATCTCTCATTGTAGTGTCCGTAAGCAATAATTTATTTTGATTTTTTATCCATTTGACTACTCCATCAGGACCTTCTGCTTCTAATATTTGCTTAGTTCCTGATAAACCATCTAAAGAATTTACTATAGGAATTACAGGAACATCGTATTCTTTCTTAATTCCTTTAGTTTCATTTACTAACTTTTCACCAATGAAATTAAGTAATTTATATTCACTATCGCTTTGTGGTGTTATATCAAACAATTGTGGGTTTTCTGATATAAAATTAGTGTCACACTCACCTTTTTGGAATGTTTTATTATTTAATACATTTATTAAAAAGTCCACATTGGTTTTTACACCTGTAATAGTTGACTCTTTTATTGCACGTATTGATTTTCTAACAGCATCTTCAAAAGTTCTTGAATATGCTGTTGTTTTAACTAGTAAGCTATCATAATAAGGGCTTATAACTGCACCACCAAATCCATTTCCACCATCAAGTCTTATACCAAATCCTGAGCTAGTTCTATAAACATCAATTTTTCCAGTATCAGGTGCAAAATTGTTTGATGGGTCCTCAGTAGTTATTCTGCATTGAATAGCATAACCTCTTGGTTTTATATCATCTTGTGAATTTATTCCAATTTCATTAGAATCTAATGGATAACCTTGAGCTACCAAAATTTGACTTTGAACTAAATCTATTCCTGTAGTCATTTCTGTTATTGTGTGCTCTACTTGAATTCTTGGGTTCATTTCTATAAAATAATGATTTCCATGTATATCTACTAGAAATTCTAAAGTTCCTGCATTTCTATAATCAACAGCTTTAGCTATTTTTAATGCATCAGCACATATTTCTTCTCTCTTTTCTTGTGTTAGAGATAGTGCTGGACTAATCTCAATAACTTTTTGATGTCTTCTTTGAATAGAACAATCTCTTTCATAAAGATGAACTATATTTCCATATTTATCACCTAAAATTTGAATTTCTATATGTTTTGGTCCTTCTATGTATTTTTCAATGAACATATCATCTATGCCAAAAGCTTTTTTAGCTTCATTTTTGGCACTTAAAAATGCATCAATAAGCTCATTTTCATTTCTTACTATTCTCATTCCTCTTCCGCCACCACCTGCAGCAGCTTTTATCATAACTGGATAACCGCACATTTTAGCAATTTCAATTGCCTCTTTTTCACAAGTTATTGGCTTTTCTACTCCTGGTATTACAGGAACTCCAACATTTTTAGCAACTATTTTTGATTTTATCTTATCGCCTAATTGCTCCATCATTTCAGATTTTGGTCCTATAAATTCTATACCTGCTTCTTCGCATCTTCTTGCAAAATCAGCATTTTCAGATAAGAATCCATACCCCGGATGTATAGCATCAACATTTTTCTTTAATGCAAGATTTATAATTTCATCAATATTCAAATATGCTTCTACTGGCCCCTTTTTTCTACCTATTTGATATGCTTCATGTGCTTTTGTTCTAAAAAGAGCACGCTTATCTTCTTCTGAGTATATAGCAACCGTTCTTATTCCAAGTTCATGACATGCTCTAAATATTCTTATTGCAATTTCTCCTCTATTGGCAACTAATACTCTTTTAAATTTCTTCCCCAATTAATACACTCCTTTGTTTCTTCTTATTATTATAATTACAGTACATTTGATTGATTTAATTAATTTAATTGATAATATTATAAAAATTATAGCACATTTGCCTAAAATTATCACTTAATATTCGTTATTATTTTTCTTTTAATTCTATCATTATTAATTTTACTCCAATAAATAATAAAAATCTTAAACACCAACAATTATCAATATTTTTATTTTTAAAATATTGATAATATATTATAAATTTTTATCAATATTTATTCAATCTTACAAATAATTTTTTAGTTATAAAGTTCGTATTATTATGTAAAATCATAATATCTTTAATATTTACATTATAACAATTAATCATCTAATTCTGTTTAATTTGTATTTTTAAGCCTTATTTTTTCATAAATATCATCTATATCTAAAAATCAAAAAACACTTCTTCATCATTTAAATTATTTATAGCATTGTTCTTAAGAAATTCATTACTAAATGCAATTAAACTAGATATTAATACTGTAGACATAATTATACTTATAATTTTTTTAATTATCTATTCTCCTTAAAAATTATATCAATAACATTATTTTCTTTCTATAATAGAAAAATATACTTATTACTAAATTAATATATTGAAAGTATTATTTTGTACTTACTTATAATAATTTTCTAAATACTGATTTAACCCCTAGCATTTTAAATACAAAAATAGCTAAGTGTAACAAAATACTCTCAGCTATTTTTTAACCAGGCTAATATCTATTTCTAAAGTTCCTAAAGTAAATCCCTCTGTCCACTAGGCTTATACTATAATATTAATACTATTTTTAAACATAGCCTTAATTTTAATAAGTAGTATCTAAACCATTATATTTCAACAATATTTTTTAGCCATTTCTTTTTTTTATATCTTTTAAAGCTTAAAACAAATTTATAAATTTCTTCTGCTAATAC
Organism: Clostridium aquiflavi; assembly: GCF_031344075.1. Classification (NCBI taxonomy): domain Bacteria; kingdom Bacillati; phylum Bacillota; class Clostridia; order Eubacteriales; family Clostridiaceae; genus Clostridium; species Clostridium aquiflavi. The sequence goes on along the minus strand of NZ_JAVJAN010000025.1, from coordinate 33,079 downwards.
TAGTACATAAACCCAATAAATAGGTAATGATAAAAATATTCCGCCTAAATAAGCTAAAGGAATTCCAATTAACCATACTCCAGTAGAATCTAAAATAAGTCCTGCTTTAGTATCTCCTCCACTTCTAAGAACTCCAGTAATATTAACTAAATTAAACATTTTAAAAGGTAAATATAATACAAATACTATTAGACATTTGCTTATATCTACTGCTACTGATTCTGTCACCGTAAACAAATGTATTAATGGCCATCTTGTTAAAAAGCATATAATTCCTATAAATAAAGTAGCTATAAATTGCAATATAAGAAGATATTTTGCATGTATATCTGCTTTTTTAAGTTTATTTGCGCCTAATTCATTTCCCAAAATAACAGCTGTTGCTGCACTAATACCTTGGAATATTACTACTGCTATTTGTTCAACTGTTTGAGTTATAGTGATAGCTGCAACTGCTCCATCACCCATTCTTCCATATACAAGTGAATATATAGTTACTCCGAGTCCCCACATAAACTCATTTGCAATAACTGGAGATACTGTAATAAAGAACATTTTTATAAACTCTTTATTAAAATCAACTAATTCCTTTAATCTTGCAGCAGCTGGTCCATTTTTTAAGTAAACCACACTTAATACACTAATACATTCAACTATCCTAGCAATTAAAGTTCCAATAGCAGCGCCTTGCACCCCTAATGCTTGAAAACCAAAGTGTCCAAATATTAATGTATAATTTAAAACTGCATTAATTAAAATTGAAAATAAACTTATTACAACTGGTGCTTTTACTTCATTTACAGCTCTTAATAAAGAAATATAAGCATTAGTAATTGCTGTTAATGGATAACTTAATGCAACAATTGATAAGTACGCAACTCCTATACCTATTGTTGATTCATTTGGTGTAAAAATTCTCATAACTAAATTAGGGCATATTAAACTTGGAATAACGAATATTATTGCTCCAAGTAAACCTATAATTAAAGATATTCCCAGTACTTTTCTTATATTTTTAATATCTTTTTTACCCCAATATTGAGCTGTTAGTATTGATGATCCACTTACAATTCCAAATAATAATAATGTAAATACAAAAAAGACTTTGTTAGCAAGTCCTACAGCTGCAATGGTGGTTTCACCTAATTGCCCTATCATCATAGTATCTATAAGATTTAATGTTGTATTAAGTAAAGCTTGTATAGTTACTGGAATAGCAATGGCTATTGTTTTACGAAGAAATACTTTATCTTCTACTATGTTTATTAACTGTTTTGTTATTGTCACTATTTCTCCCCCCTTTTGTCTATATAAATAACTACAAATATCTAAAAAACTCCATGTACAATACTAACATAAAATATATAAATTTACCAAGTGTTCTATAATAAAGTAAATTATGCTATGTGTTTTAGTTATACAAAAATTAATTAGTAATAAAATTTTCAAAAGAATAAAGTAATAACAAAAACTAGAATTCATAATTAATACTAATCTAACTACGATTCTAGTTTTAGTTATGCATATATAATTTTAAAAGCATTATTTTTTAATTTTTATGATTCCTTTTTCAAGCTTTTCTATTCTAGCTAAAGAATATAAATCATATCCTTTTTCTTCTAAAAGTTTTGGACCTGGTTGGAATGATTTTTCTATTACAATCCCAATTCCAGCAACTTTAGCTCCAGCAACTTCTACTAATCTTGCCGCTCCAAGTGCTGCTTCTCCATTAGCTAAAAAATCATCTATAATTAATATATTATCATCTTCATTTATATACTTCTTTTGAAGTGTAAGTTCATAATCTGTACCTTTTGTAAATGAATGTACTGTTGTTTGATAAACATCACCATTTAATATTTTAGATGCTTGTTTTTTTAATATTACCATTGGTAAATTCATTTGCATAGCTGTCATGACAGTTGGTGCAATTCCTGAACTTTCAATTGTAAATATTTTAGTTACATTATGACCTTTAAAGTAATTTTTAAAATATGTGCCCATTTCATACATTAAATCAGCATCTACTTGATGATTTAAAAATGAATCTACTTTTAACACTTCATTTGAAAGTGCCTGTCCTTCTTCTAATATACGCTTATGTAAATTTTCCATTTTTATTTTACCTCACTTTTTTCATCTTTTAATATTAAGTTTAAAACTAAAGCTACAATAGTTCCAGTTGAAATACCAGATGAGAATATCATTTTTAATCCTTCTGGTAATTGACTTATAAAATCTGGACGGAATGTAATTCCAACTCCAAGACCTATTGATGTTGCTATTATTAATAAATTTCTATTATTTAACTTTACTCTACTTAAAGTCTTAATTCCAGATGCTGCAACAGTACCAAACATAACTATTCCTACACCGCCTAAAACTGGTGATGGTATTATATTTATTAAAGCTGCAAACTTAGGAAAAAAGCCTAATATAATCAATATAATTCCAGCCATCATTGCAACATACTTACTAGCTACTTTGGTTAAAGGAATTAATCCTACATTTTGACTAAAAGAAGTATTAGGAAATGTTCCAACAACTCCTGCTAACATACTTCCAATTCCGTCAGCTAACACACCAGCTCCAACTTTTTTATCGTCCATATCTATTTTAGAAACTTCACCTATTGCTTTTAAGCACCCAACTGTTTCTATTGTAGTAACAAAATATGCAGGAATAAAAGGTATTACTACTTTCCAATCAATAGTTACACCATATGAAAATATTTTAGGAAATGATACGAAATTTGCTTCTTTTACAATGGTAAAATCAATCATTCCAAGTAGTATACATATTATATATCCCATTATCATACCAATTAAAATTGAAGCACTACTAACTAATCCTTTTCCGTATCTATTTAAAAGCAACGTTACAACCATTACTAACATAGCAATTGAAATATTCATTATACTACCATAGCTTGATGAACCTACTCCACCAGCTGCCCAATCCATAGATACTGGAAGTAATGTAAGACCTATTAAACATACAACTGTTCCTGTAACTAATGGTGGAAATAATTTCATTAGTGGTCTAATTATAAAACTTAAAATTATTTCTACAAATGAGCCCAAAATTGTTGCACCTATAATACCTGGAATTCCAAAAACACTTCCAACAGCTATAGATGGTGAAACAAAGGTAAAATCTGTTCCCATTATACATGCTACTCTTGATCCTACAGGCCCAACTCCTCTAGATTGAATAACTGTAGCTATTCCAGCAGCTAAAATCGTTGCACTCATAAGAGCAGTTGATGTTGCAGTGTCAAATCCTAATGCACTTGAAATAACCAATGGGACAACTATAATTCCTCCAAATGCTGCAAATATATTTTGAAATGCCAATAATATTTGAGTAGTTAAATTAGGTTTGTCATCAATACCATAAAGTAATTGTACATCTTCTTGATTTTTCAACAAATTATCTTGTCTCATTTTAGGCCTTTTCGTTTGCTCTAATTCTAATTGCATGTTATTTATCCCCCTCTTAGTAAAAATAATCATACCTAAAGACGCGTAAATAACTAATATATGCTTAAATAAATCTAACAAAAAAACACCTCAAATTATAAAATTTGAGGTGTTGCATTTCTAGATAATAATTAATCAAGAATTTTAACAATACCTCGTAGTCTGCTAATTTACGGATAGCAGGTAGAAACTTTTCAACCATTATATCGAAAATATACGAGCCTTTCGTATGAATGTTGAAATTATAACATATAAACTTTATTTATTCAAATAAATTATAGTTTATTAAGACGTTCTCAATATAATACAATAGTTTTTAATAAAACTAATCATTTTTTATCAAAAATTCTTGCAATTTGGAAATTCATCGTCTTTAAAATTTTTTGTATAAATTAATATAAAATATGTAATTATTAATATTAATCCAGCTATTATAAAAGGTAACTTACTTCCAACATTAAATATAAATCCTGAAAATAAAGATCCTGCTACCATTCCTAATGCTTTAGACGAATTTTGCATTCCCATTATCATACCATAATTTTTGTTAGCTTCCTTAGATATTATACTTTGTTGTATAGGTATTATTAAAGAAATAAATGATAAAAAAATTATCACAAAAATTATTGCAATAATTAAATTTTCTATTAATGATGCTATTATAAGAGATATTCCTGAAAAAACTACAACTGCTTTAAAGAGATTCTTTTCATTAAATTTTTGTGCTAAATAAGGATTTACAAAAAAATTCATTATAAGACCTATCATTCCTGATACAAACATCACTATACCAATTACACTAGGTGATAACTTTAAAACTGCTTCAACATAATAATTTATTGTTGAATTATAGCTTGTTGTTGAAAAAGAAGTTAATGCAACTGCTATTATCATAATTCCTAGTACAGATTTTAGATTTATTTTAATTTTTTCACCTTCATATATTTTAAGTTTTTTGTTTATAGTCAAAGATGGTGTCCTTATGCTCTCTCCTATAAAAAAATTTATTAACAAGGTTATTATCAAACATACAACAAATTGAAATAAAAATGTTAATTTATATTTATTGCTTCCTATTACACCTCCCATAAGTGATCCCAAAGAACTTCCTACGTAACCAAAAGCTGAATAATATGACAAATATTTTATCCGATTCTTGTTATTGGTTATATCTGTTATATATGCCATTGAAACTGTTATATAACTTGCTGCAAAGGCACCTGCTAATAATCTAAAGATTAATATGAATATTGTATTTTTTGAAAAACCAAAACCAATTTGACTTATTCCATATCCACAAACACCATATATTAAATATCTTTTTCTTCCATTTTCATCGGATAGCTTTCCCCAAACTGGAGATGAAATAAATGTTGCAATAGACATAAAAGCAAAAAATATACCAAACATAAAAGAAGGTAATGATAATTCTGTAATTAACCTTGGAGTAACGGGATGTGCCATATTAAATGCAAACATAACAGTTAGATTTAACACAAGTAAATATCTCTTGGATACTTTTTTCATATTTATTTACACCTAGCTTTCTTTTCCTTATGTACATTTATTTTGTCAATTTTGATTTATTACTATTCCTATTAGTTAAAGTTTAATTATCCTATAACTTGTGAAAAACTTAAATTTAGCAGTATGCTTACAAACAAATGTATATGATTATTGCATTATCTGTGTCTTATTAGGCATTATTTAATATTTTTTGTATTCATATAATATTTACATATTTACTTTTATTTTCCATATAAAGAAAAAAAGAATTGAATTAATTAAAACTATAAATCAATTCAATTCCTTATGCTTTTTAAAATTCTCTATTCCTTAATTTTAAATAATTTCTTTGAAAAAATTATAAAACAAATTATAGTTGATATTGCTGCTAGTATATCTGCAACTGGTTCTGCCATTAGTACCCCTCTTAATTTATCTTCAAAAAACATAGGTAATATAAAAATAAGCGGTATTAATAAAATAACTTTTCTAAGCAGAGCTAATATAAGTGATATTTTAGCTTGACCTAAAGCAAGAAATGTTTGTTGGCACGCTATTTGTGCACCAAAAATTATAATTCCAGCAAAAAATATTCTCATACTCCATGATGTCATTTCTATTAATTTAGGATCACTGTTAAATAACTTTACAAATCCTTGTGGAGATACCATTATAAGCACCCACATAATAACGGTATAAGATAAACAACTTATAAGAAGCAATTTAAATGTTTTTTTAACTCTATTAACATTTTTTGCTCCATAGTTATAACTTATAATTGGTTGAGCACCTTGAGATAGTCCCATAAGTGGTAATAGTATTATTTGCATAATACTACTCATTATAGTCATAGCTCCAACTGCTAAATCCCCACCATAAAGTGAAAGTTGGTTATTTTGAGATATTAAAACTAAACTTTCAGTAGCTTGCATTATAAATGGAGATACTCCAAGGGCCATTATTGATAATACTATTTTTGCATTTGGAATTAAATATTTATTTCTTATCTTAAGTATACTCTTTTTACCAAATAAGAAATACAACACCCATGCTGCTGATACTGTTTGAGATAGTATTGTAGCTAAAGCTGCCCCTTTCACTCCCATATCAAATCCAAAAATTAAAATAGGATCAAGAACTATGTTTATAACAGCTCCTATCATTACAGTAGTCATACCTACTTTAGCAAATCCTTGAGTATTAATAAATGAATTCATTCCAAGAGCTATTTGAACTGCTATAGTTCCTACAAGATATATCCCTAAATAATCATTAGCAAATCCTATTGTAGCTTCACTAGCTCCAAATGCCCAAAGCAATGGTTCTTTGAATATAAAAAATCCTATTGTTAAAGCTATTCCTAATATTATTAAAGTAGAAAAACTATTACTTAATATTTTTTCAGCACCATCATTATCTTTTTCTCCCATTTTAATAGCTGCAATTGGCGCTCCACCCATTCCTATTAATGCACTAAATGCAGATATTATAAGAATTATTGGGAATGCAACTCCGACTCCTGCCATGGCTATGTCTCCATTAGCAATTCTACCTATAAATATTCTATCTACTATGTTATACAAAATATTTACAAGCTGAGCAACAATAGCTGGAAGAGCCAAACTAAAAAGTAATTTTCCTATTGGATCTTTACCTAAGTCTGTAGTTATTTTATCTGTTGTATTTTTATTCATGTTATTCACTCCTATTATCATATAGACTCAAACATTCCCTAACTATGTTTAGCATCTTAATACATAATGTTACTACAATATGTACATAATGTTAAGACACCTTGATACGTAAATTTATATTTCTACAAACTTACTGGTATTGGAATTGCCTAAAAATCATCTATAATATTGTGAAATACATCTTTCAATATTTACTTTCATCATACCTTATTGTCTACAATTTAGCCTTTAAATTAAAATCTATGTTACGAAAATAACTTTGCTCATCTTTGGTACCTAAAAGTTCCCAAAAAATTTTATGCTTTCTCGCTTCATTATTGAATTCAATTTCAATGTTTTTATTTTTCTTTCTCATATCTCTTAACAAAATATTTAAATTATACTTTTTCCAAAACTTATAGTCATAATCAATTTTATCTAATACTCTATCTGAATTAAGAATTTCAATTTCCGGACCGCTAAGATCTCTTTCTATATTTCTTATTGTATTAGAATTCTTCCCTGGATCTAATATAACAAAATATCCATAGTCTAAATCACTTCTAATCAATCTTCCATATATCTGTTTCATTTTTATACATAGTTGAGGATAATTAACTTCTTGGTATCTCTTACTTTGATATGTTGTTATAGCTTTTAATATTGGGTAATCTATACTATAATTAGGTAATTTATCTAACATCACACATGTAAGTCCCTCTCCAGCTATGTCTATTCCTTCAAAGAATCCCTTTCCCCCTAATACTATAACACTTCTATTTTTATCATTTAGAGATGAAATAGCTTTTCTATTTACATGAACTTCTATCTTTGTTCCACTAGTTAATAATTGCAATTCATCAAAAACTTCTTGTTTTCTATTGTTACTATTAAATAAAACAAGTATATGTCCATTTAACTTTTTAGCAGTATTAAATATAAAATATGCCATATTCTTAGTGTAATTTGGACTATCATAAGAACCTATATCATTTAAAGCAAATATTTTTGTTCTTTGTTTTAAATTAAATGTGGATGGAATTATAAACTCATCAGAATTTTCTTGACCTAAATGTTTCTTTATCTTTTTAAAAGAATTTTCTATTCTTAAAGTTGCTGATAAGAAAGTTGTACTTTTTACTTCTTTAAGCATATGTTCATTTACTAATTCACCAACGTTTAAAGGTATATTTCTAAATGTAAATCCTTTATATTCCATATCTATTTCTAATTCTTTTGCGTAAAATGTACTTTCTTCTAAAAATTTATCTATTATATTAAAGTTATCTTTTAATTTGCCTACATAATCATTCAAACTTCTAAGCTCTTTATCTCCGTTTGTTTCATCTTCTAATGTGATATTTCTTATATAATCATTTAAAACCTTATATATTCCATATATACTTTCTTTTATATTAGATATTGGTAATCTTAAGTCCTTCATTATATCTTTTAATTCATCTTTAGGTAAAAAGAATTCAGTAGTAAAATTATACTTACCATTCGCTAATTCTATACTTCTAAACTCATTTAACAGTATAATTATATTACTATTAATCTCTTCAACTAAAAATCTCAATTTATTTAAATCTATATTTTCTCTATACCCATATTCTGCATTTAATGTCCTAAGTTGAGTATAAATACTTGGATGTCCTTTTTCTATTTGATTTAATAACTCTATTAATTCATTAGAAATAAACTCTTCACAAAAGAAATCATAGCATTTATCCATTAAATTATGAGCCTCATCAATTATTAAGTGGTTTATCTTTTTCTTTTCAGAATATGGATAACATGATAATAATGAATGATTAATAACAGTTATATTTTCACTAGGAAGTTCATTATACCTATTTTTTAAATAACATGGTTTAATGCATCTATCCAAATCACAAGATTCATTATCACAATTTATTGCTTTTAAATATTTATCAATTTCAAAATGAATATATGCCCAATAGCTTATATTTTCTATATCTCCATGTTTACCACCATCACATAATCTTCTTAAAAACAATTGAGTTAAACTACTTTCTTTGCTTTCATTAAGTGCATCACATTTATTTAATCTATCTATGCAAATATAATTTGCTTTTCCTTTCATAGCTCCATAGTTCAATTTTTTGTCTAATCCAAGTTTTTTAAGTATCATTGGTATATCTTTTTCAATAAGTTGATTTTGAAGTTCTTTGGTATTTGTAGATATAAAATAACTTGCATCTTCTATTTTCTTATTCTTTTTGTTTAAATAAGCTTTAGTTGCTGCTATAAGAAGATATGCAAATGTTTTTCCACTTCCAGTTGGTGCTTCTATAAATATTCTTTTTTCATTTTCTATATTTTCTCTTATCTTATTTGAAAAGTTCTTTTGATCTTCCCTATATTGGTAGCCAAAATCACCGCCATTATTCCATATTTCTTCATTAACTAATAGATCTTCATACTTTTCATAATCTATTGGTAGTCTTTTTAGCTTAACATCTTGCCTTTTATTTTCTTCATAACTTACATAAGGATAATCCTCTATATTAAATAATATTGGCTTCAATAAATATTCTTTCCATTCCCAATGTTTTAAAAATTCATAGTCTTTATCTATAATATTATATAGTGATTTATTTTTCTTTTTACTTTCTTCTCTAATCCACTCTCTACATAAAAGTGAGTTTACCACTTTTAAAGTATCAATTGAATCTTCAAGACCTCTATGAAATTCATCTTTATCTAAAATAGTGATACTCTTTATTAAAGAATCTAAATTATACTCTTTTCTCCAAGGTTCAAGTATTGCTGAAAGTTCCATAGAATCAAATATTTCATTTTTTATCTCAGGAATATGATAAGAGAGAAATTTTCTTTCAAAGCCTCCATTATGGCAGATAAGTGGCAAATCTTCTAAAAAAACTAACAACTCCTTCTTTATATCTTCTAAGTACTTTGAGTTCATAAGCTCTTCCTCTTTTAACCCCTGACAAAGTTTATAAATGCTTACAGGAACATTTCCCTTAGGTCTTATTAGTACCTCATATGTAGTTACACTTGAATTTTTTATTTTAACTGCACCAATTTCGATTATTTCACAGTTGTTTTCGTCTAATCCTGTTGTTTCAATATCTAGATATATAACATTATCTAAAATGCTTTTTAATTGTTCCATAATATACTATTAACTCCTAGTATTTAAATAATTTAAATATGTGTTTTTTAATAAATCTAATAAAATTATATCATAATACAATTCTTCACTAAATCTATTCCTAATCTTAAATATTATTAGCTTTATAAGCTTTAATAATTCTATACTTTTCTTATACAATAAAAAAGTTCCAGACATAATAAATTTATTATATCTGGAACTCTCCAAATAATTTACTAAATCACTTTTTGCATCAAGTATTATAAATAAATATTTATAATTATTATACTTACATATAACTATATTCTTGATATTTAGTGTGATTTAGCTTCATTATTTTTGAAAGGAATTAAGTTTAAAACTTATGTTTGTAATATAGATGTTTTCTTATTACTTTGAACAAGAACACCATTGATTATTTGTAGCAGTTTTTTCATGTTTTTCAAATGGTTCTTTAATATCATAATTTTTAGGTACTGATGACCAGTTATTACAAGTGGCGCTTTTTCCTGATGTATCATTCACTGTTTCTTTAGTCAATGGTGTTTCCTTTTCATGGCATGAACATCCATTACAAGTCTTAAGGTTACTGTTATCATGATGACCACAACTTCCGTTTTCATTACTCATAACAAACACTTCCTTCCTACACATATAGCTTGTGTAAAAATTAAGTTTTTATGCTTTTTTATTCTGGAAATTCACACCATTTACTACTTAATTTTACTTGGTATGTGTATACTTTTCTCCTGTACTATCATTAAATCCTTTAACATGATAATGTTCAGTTAAAGGATTAGACGCTATATTTGACATTTGATTTTCTGTAACCATTCCAAGGTCGTGATATCCTTCCCCATTATAACGATTAACATTTTTTTCTTCTTCACTACAAGATCTTTTAGGTGTATACATCTTAAACACTTCCCTTCTACACTAATATATTGTGTAGAAAAAAAAATTTTATTCACTGCTTGTTCCTAATTCATTTAGTACTTCTAAAAATAAATTATACATTTCTACTTCATCATCTTCTTTGATTAGTACAATAAGTCCATAGAAAGATATCATTAACATATAGCATAGTATTGATATAGTTCCAAGTTTTTTTATATACAGACTAGTATAAGCAAAAACAGCACTTGCCGTTAAATTAGTTAAAAGAGATGCCTCTATTCCGCAGCCTCCACTTAAATAAGAACCTAGCTTTGTTTTAACATATATCTTTTCCATGCTCATGTTTATATTTTCTGCTTCATACCATTTTTTAACCTTGTCATACATTATATATAAAGTCTTATCTCTATTTTTAGTAAGTTTAAGTAAAATTTTAAAAGTCTTCTTATATTTTTTTGCAATTTTAGGAGTATAAATTTTGTATTCATCAGTATATCTATTTTTCAACTCTTTATTAGTATTAGAATGCAAATATCTTATTTTTATATTGCTCTTATCTTCCAATATACTTTCCTCCAGAATTTTTCAAGAAGATTGTTAAACATTATTCCTAATAATATAAAATATTCTTATATACTTAAAATATTGCAAATGTATTTTTAATTATTATAAGTCTTACTTTATAAATATATTATTTCAGCATGTTTATTATTAAAAATTTAATCTGGTAATCTCACATTTTGCAATCAAATTCTTAAGTTCTTAAATTCTTAAATTCTTAAATTTAAATATTCTTTTATTTTTAGAATTTTCTAAACAAAAAAGAGCCTATTATATTCAACATATAATAGACTATTTTTCATGCTTAAAGTTCTATTTTAAATATGTATTGATATATACAATAGGTAAAGTGGCATTGTATATATCAACACTCTACTAAAACAGAGCATTTATTTAAAATCTTTTAAAAGTGCAGCAAATGGATTATCATTAAATTCTTCTGCTTCCTTCTTCATTTTTTTCATATAATTATTAACTTCTCTTTTATCTACTTTGCCTTTTTTATCAAATCTCTTTTTGAATTGTGATGCTTTTTCTCTAAAATTACAATTTGTATTTGGACAAACATATATTTGACCTTCACCATGTCCTCTAAGTTCTAATTTCTTCTTACATTCAGGACATCTAGCATTTGTTATTTTAGATACACCTTCTCTGTGACCGCATTCTCTATCTTGGCATACATTCATTACGCCATTTTTGCCCTTAACTTCTAGCATGTATTTTCCACATACAGGACATTTTTTACCAGTCATATTATCGTGAATGTATTTATCATTACTGAATTTAACATCTTGAACTAAAGCTGTTGCATAGTTTCTCATGTTAGAAATAAAATTATGAACATCTTCTTTCCCCTTACTTATATCATCTAGTGTCTTTTCCCACTTAGCTGTAAGAAGAGGTGATTTTAAATCTTTTGGTACTAAATCAATAAGTTGCTTTCCTTTTGATGTTGGATATAAATCTTTACCTCTTTTTTCTATTACGAAAGAATTAAATAACTTTTCTATTATGTCTGCTCTTGTAGCAACAGTACCCAATCCTCCAGTTTGACCTAAAGTCTTTGCTGACTCCTTATCTAGCTGAATATATTTTTGAGGATTTTCCATAGCTGATAAAAGTGTACCTTCATTAAATCTTGCTGGTGGTTTAGTTTGATGATTCTTTATTTCTATAGAATTTATCTTTAACTTATCACCTTTTGATAAATTAGGAAGTACTTGTTCTTTTAATACACCCTCTTCACTTGTTTCTTCAAGATCATCATTTTTATCATAAACCATCTTCCAACCTTTAGATTTTATGACTTTACCTTTAGCTTTAAAACTTTCATTTCCAATCTTAACTTTAATTGAAGTCTGAATATATTCAAAAGGTGGTAATAACACACTTAAAAATCTCTTTATAACTAAATCATAAATATTTTTTTCTTCCTTGCTAAGCATTCCCAGTGATACCTTTTGTTCTGTTGGTATTATAGCGTGGTGATCACTTACCTTTGAATCATCAACAAAGCTTTTACTACCATGTATAGTTCCTTTTAATATTTGATTAGCAGATGATGAATAATTTCCAACAGATATAGCTTTTAATCTTTCTTTAAGCGTTGGAACTATATCTCTTGTTATATATCTTGAATCTGTTCTTGGATAAGTTAATATTTTATAGTTTTCATAAAGTCTTTGCATTATAGATAAAGTTTGTTTAGCTGAATATCCAAATATTCTATTTGCATCTCTTTGAAGTTCAGTTAAATCATATAAAGCAGGTGAATATTGTTTTTTATTGCTTTCGCTTATTTCTGAAACTTCGCCTTCTTTACCCTTTAATCCTGCTATTAATTTCTTTGCTATCTCATTGTCATATATTCTATTATTATTATCATTAGATGACCACTCCATAGCTAAATTATTATTTTTAGCTATTATAGTATAATAATCCTTAGGCTTAAAATTTTTGATGTCCTCTTCTCTTTGAACTATCATAGCAAGTGTTGGTGATTGAACTCTTCCAGCTGATAATTGAGCATTATATTTGCAAGTTAAAGCTCTAGTAACATTAAGTCCTACAATCCAATCTGCTTCTGCTCTTCCTTGGGCTGCTCTATATAAATTTTCATAAGCAGAACCTGGTTTTAAATTTCTAAAACCATCTAAAATTGCTTTATCCGTTTGAGATGAAATCCATAGTCTTTTTATTGGCTTTTTAACTCCAACCTTGTCTATAATCCATCTAGCAACTAATTCTCCTTCTCTTCCTGAATCTGTTGCAATTACTATCTCAGTTATATCATTTCTAAGCATTTGTTTTTTCACTTCATAAAATTGCTTAGAAGTTTTCTTTATAACACATAACTTCATATTTTTAGGAAGCATTGGAAGAGTTTCCATACTCCATTTTTTATATTTATCTCCATATCCTTCTGGATCTAGTAATGTAACTAAATGACCTAATGCCCAAGTTACTACATAATTATTTCCTTCTATATAAGAACCTTTATTTTGATTACATTTTAATACCTTAGCTAAATCTCTTCCTACTGATGGTTTTTCAGCTAATACAAGAATTTTACTCATTATTTTCTTCCTCTCTCAAAAGAACTCTATTAAAATCTAATTTATAATATAAATTTTAATAGAGCTCTATTTTTGTGTCGTATAATTTAATTATATCATAAAGTTATATGTGATATTATGATCTATAAACTTTAGTATATATCTTTCATAATGTTTCTTTATAAAATTTATAAATTATTATTTTATCTTATTCACTATCCAATAGATAATACAGATTTTTATAAACCACGAGCTCATGTGATAATATTCTTACTCACTTAAACCTACTTAAATTTAAAGAATCTTTTGAACTCTTCCGACTACATTATCTTCAAGCATAACTTTAATTCCTCTATGATGATTAGAAGAATTAGTAAGAATTCTCTTAACTATTCCTTCAGTTAACTTTCCTGTACGTTGATCCTCTTTCTTGACAACTAATACCTTAGAACCTATTTTTATATCACATCTATTTGTTCCATTCATAACAGCATTCTCCTCTAAAATTCTTAATGTCTATTGCAAATTCTAACAGTCTTTTACTATCTGCTATCAACTCAATAAACACTTTATTTAATTGTTTATTTATCAATCTATTTTATTTCTCATTATTTTTACACAAGATATTACACTTAACTTGACAATTCATCATATATAAATTTCACGAATAAATATATTACCTCAACTTAATGTTGTGTAAATGTAAATATTGATGTTATTCTTAATAAATCTAATAATATTACTATATTAATAAATATTATTATTCCACAAAAAGTAAATTCCAATTGACTATTAGTTTTTATTTTACCTAATGATATTTTCTTTTTACTTAAGGGATAAAACCAAGGTAATCCCCCAATTGTACAACTATCTAAAATTAAATGAGAAACTATTCCTAAGAATAACCCATTAATAAAAATCAGTTGAAGTGTATCTTTAACTGGATATGTCACTATTAAATATAATATTAAATATAATAACGGTGAATGAAAAAGCTTTCTATGACCTGCTAATTTATTTATAACTCTAGATACCGGCTTTGCTTTGTTTCCAATATAACTACTTTTATGATCAATATCCGGTAAAAGACTTCCTAATATAGAACCGCCAACAAATATAGTTACTGGTAATAATTCAATATTGTGCATTTGTGAAGTTATATAAAAACTCGCTAGAATACCTCCATTTATATGAGTTTTATAATTCATTTTTATTCTCCTAATTTTTCTTTGGTTTCTATTAGTATATTGGCTATTATACTACATATTCGCCATATTTCCAAAAAATTAGATATAAAATTGATATTTATTTGCAAACCAAATTAGAATTTACTAAAAAATACACTAAAAAAGCATCTAAACATATAAATTATTTTAGATGCTTCTTAGCTTAATATTTAATTTTTGAAAATTATAATTGAATAAATTCTAATCAGCTTAAATTTAGTTAAATATTTTTGTTACTATGACCTTATTAATTTTCTATCATTGATAATAAATCTTGAACCGCTTTTTTTACCTTGCTAGGTAATTTGTCTAATGCTTTTTCTCTTTTTCTTTCATCTTGTATTTGAGCAATTCTAAGTACTTCTTGTTGAAGTCCAGGTACTCCCTTAAGATCTCCAACTGTTTTATAAAATCTTTGAGCAAATACTGGATCCTGCATTTTTTGTTGAACTTTCATTATCAGCTGATAACCATTCATTTAAAATCCTCCTACTTAAGTTATCATTTCATACTCTTATAGTATTCAGATTTAATATAAATGGTACGAATATTATAAACTTCTTAAATTTCTGTTAAATTCAAATTTTAATCTCATTTCATCATAATTTTCAAGTATTATATCTAATCTTTTAATAAATTCTTCTTTATCTCTTGGTAATTTTCCAGACATTTGTATAAAATTTGATTCATGTTTTGAACTAAACAATGTATTTTCATTAACATTTAAGTTTTTTATCAAAGTTCTTAATTCTACTAATCTTTCCAATTCTGTTGCTTCTTTGAATTTTCCAAGCAAGCAATCTGAATTTAACTTTGTTCCTGACATTAATATTAAAGATAATGGAAAAATCCCCTTACTATTTACTTTATTTAATAATTTTGCTGTATCAGTAGCATTTCTTATTCCTTTACCTGCTCCAGCAACACCAGTCATAACCATACAATAATATCCTATTCCTGCTTCATCTAATTTTCTTAATTGCTCTAAAGCGTCTTTTGAAGCATTTCCTTTATTAATATTTAAAAGAACCTCATCATTTCCACTTTCTAAACCAATATATAAATCATTGATTCCAAGCTTGCGTAATTCTTTTAATTCATCTATAGTCTTTAATTTAATGCTTTTTATTGAAGCATACATAGCTATTGTCTTACATTTAGGTAAATACTTTCTTATTAAAATAGCTATGTTTTTTAATTCTTCTGTATTTAAAATAAATGGATCTCCGTTTAATAAATAAATTCTTGAATCATCTTTATGTAATCTACTTGCTTCTTTTAAGTCCTCTTCTATTTGATTCAAGTCCTCTTTTTGAAATTTTATATTTTTATACATGTTACAATATGCACAGCTATTATGCGAACATCCTGATGTTACTTGTAATAATAAAGTATTTGATTCTATTGGTGGTCTATAAATAATTTTATCGTAATTCATAAAAAATACCTCTACTATTATAATATTATTCTAATTTACACTAGATAAACATTATTTGTAATCATAATGTTTAATCAATTATTAAACATTTTATCCATAATTTATCTAATTTAAACACTTTGTAACTATTCCGTTTTTAAATAAATTTAAGTCATGGAACAATGGTTAATTTTAATAACAAATGCCATAATGCTCTAGAATTTATTGAAAGCAATATAAAGAATTTTCTTTAACTAATAAGTTAGTTAAATCTTTGCACATATCTTTTAATAAATTATCACTAAATTTATACAGATTTAATTTTTTGTAATATATATGCAAAACCTTGCATGTGTTGTATAATTATGTCGAAAATATAAAAAGGGGGTTCAGAATATAATGAATAATCTTAAGATAAGATTTAAACTAATAATTCTATCATTAATAGCATTAATATTAATTAGTATTATGAGTGGAATCGGATATTATTATATTGCGAAGTCAAATAAAAGCATGGCAGAAATGTATAAACAAAACTTATTAAGTATTGAATGGTTAAATGATAACAGAAATCAAGCTAGAGCTATAGAATCAGATTTATATTACATACTATTAAATATAGAAGACAAAGATACGCAGAACGAAAAATTAAAGGACATTCAAACTAGACAAGAAACTTTTAACACAAATTGGACAAACTTTAAACAAATAGCTAATGAACAATATGCACTAGATAGAATTCCTATTGTTGAAAGTAATCTTAAAAATTTCACAAAAGGAATGAATTCTGCAGTTAAACTAGCAATGGATGGAAAACAGAATGAAGCTCTTGAGGAATTTAAAACTGTTGAAAATAATCAATCTGAATTTCAAACAAACTTAAAAGAAATTGCTATATATAATTCTCAATTAGCAAATAGTCTAAATAATCAAAATAATGAAGATTTTAATCTTTCTAAAAAATTATTTGGAGTAATATTTTTTATTATCGTATGCCTTGGTTATGTAGTAACTTTTACAATTTCAAGATCTATCTCAGTTCCATTAACTACTGCTGTAAATCATTTAAAACGTGTATCCACAGGGGATTTCACAATTACTCTTCCTGAGAAGTTCATGAGAAGAAAAGATGAAATAGGTGAAATTTCAAATGCAATAACTGGTATGCAAAACTCATTAAAACTTTTGATTGGAAATGTAAAAGGTGAATCTGACAGTATTAAAACTATAGTAAACACTATTTCAGAAAATATAAATAATTTAAATGAAAATATAGAAGATGTATCCTCAACTACAGAAGAATTATCAGCAGGAATGGAAGAAACTGCTGCATCAGCACAAGAAATTAATGCAACAGCAGATGAGATAGAAAAAGCTGTTGACTCTATATCAAAAAAAGCTCAAGAAGGTGCTATAGAAGCTTCTGAAATAAATAAAAGGGCAATAACTACTAAACTCAATGTTAATAATTCACAAGAAAAAAGTATAAATATTTTTTTACAAACTAAATATAAATTACAAACAGCAATAGAAAATTCACAAGTAGTACAACAAATTACTGTATTATCAGAATCAATAATGCAGATATCAACTCAAACAAATCTTTTAGCATTAAACGCTGCAATTGAAGCTGCACGTGCTGGAGAAGCTGGACGTGGTTTTGCAGTGGTTGCAGATGAGATAAGAACACTTGCAGAAGAATGTAAAAATACAGTTATTGAAATACAAAATATAACTCAAAAAGTTGTAGTATCAGTTGATGATTTATCATCTAGTTCTAATGAATTATTAAATTTTGTTTCTGAAGATGTACAAAGTGATTATAATACAATGTTAAATATAGCAGATCAATATAGTACAGATGCAGAATTTGTAAGTAATCTTGTACTAGAATTCAGCTCTACTTCTGAGGAACTTTTAGCTTCACTCCAACAAGTAACAGAAACAATTGGACATGTATCTATGGCTTCAAATGAAGGAGCAGACGGAACTTCAAATATTGCTGAAAAAGTATCAAATATAAATGAAAAATCTAATACAATTATGGAAGAAGTACTAAAATCCAAAGAAAGTGTAGAAGAATTAAATAACCAAATATCTAAATTTAAAATTTAATATAAAAGTTGTTAATGAGATAAAAGTGATATCTAGTATTATAAAAATCTAGATATCACTTTTATAATTGCTAATTTTATTTTTATATAGTTTACACAGAGTTAATATACTTATCAACAAATTTCTTTATAGTATTCCAATATAAATCTGGATTAACTTTATGAGCCTTACAATGCCCTGCTTCTTTTACTATTAATATTTCTTTTTCACATTTCGCTGCATTATATACCTTATCTAGCATAAAATATGGTACAAATTTATCTTCCTCTCCATGAATAAATAATATGGGGGTCTTTGATTTACTAACTTGTTTTATAGCTGAAGCTTCTTTTAAAAAATATCCTGATTTCATTTTAGTAATAACGCTTGCTGCATACATTATTGGAAATTTAGGTAATTTAAACATACTTTTTAATTGATATGAAAATTCATCCCAAGCTGATGTGTAACCACAATCTTCTATGATAGCCTTAACATTACTTGGAAGATTTTCACCTGATGTCATCATAACAGTACTTGCACCCATAGAAATACCATATAATAAAATTTCAGATTCTTTATCTTTATTTACTATATAATTAATCCATTCAATAATATCTTTTCTATCGTGCCATCCCATACCAATATAATTCCCCTCACTTTTACCATGACCTCTCAAATCTGGTATTACTATATTATAACCCATTTCATAAAATGCCTTTGCTCTACTTCCCATTCTCATACCCTCACCAGTATATCCATGAACCATAACAACCCATTTTTGTGAATTATTAGTATATAAGATTTGATATCCATGAAGATTTAAATCATCAAATGACTTTATATATATATCATTATACTTTGATGTATTTAATATCCATTCTCTATCTTCTTCTCTATCCTCTCCGCTAGTTTCATCTTTCTTTACTACTTCACTTCCAAAGTTTTTGTTGCTATCAAATACTTTATCTTTTGATATATTGGGATTAAGTGAAAAATTGTAAAAATAGTTTCCTGCAAATATAAGTAAAATTATAATTATTAATAATGCAATACATATTGTTAGTATTATCTTATCTTCCATTATTATCTTTATCTCCTATTATTTAATTTATATAAATTATATACACCATACTCTTAAAACAATCATTTATTTCTTACTTTTTCATCATATAGTTATATATTATCATATTTTCAACAGACTGTCTGAAAATAAAGATTATAAAAATCAAAGTCTAATTCCACCTTATACTACAATATCAATGTTCCATTAATATATAATACAAGAAGAAAAGACTATCTCAAATATACAAATATATTTTTTGAGATAGTCTTTTTATATATCAAATTCCTAAATCTACAGACCTATATAAAATTAATATTTTAAATAATACTAACCTTATAAGTTTTAAGCTTTTTTCAAATTAACTACTACCTTAAATAAATCTCCATCAATACTAATAGTAAACTGTCCACCTTGTAATTCAACTAAACTTTTTGCTATTGATAATCCAAGACCTGATCCTTCAGTTGTTCTTGAACTATCACCTCTTTTAAACCTCTCTAGTATTTCTTCTTCAGTAAAATCAACTTGATATTCTGATATATTTTTAAATACTATTGATATATATTCATTTTCTTCAAATACTTCAATATATACTCTAGAGTTCTTCATAGAATACTTAAGTATATTAGATATTAAATTTTGGAATACCCTAAAAGTCTTTTTCCCATCAGCATATATAGATAATTTTTTTTCAGGTATGTTTTTTATAAATTGCAAATTAGATTTTTCTATTTCATTTTCAAATTCTCCTATAGTCTGTCTAATAAGAGCTACTAAATCTAAGTTCTCCATATCTAATTCTAAAGTTCCAGATGCTGCTTTTGAAGCTTCAAATAAATCTTCAATTAAAACCTTTAGTCTTAGTGATCTTTCTTTAAGAATTTCTAAATACCTTTTTTTATCTTCTTCTGAAACATTTTCTTTATCTAATAAATCTATATAATTAATTATAGAAGTTAGTGGAGTCTTTAAATCATGAGATACATTAGTAATCAATTCTCCCTTCATTTTTTCACTCTTAACTGCCTTATCTATAGCCTTGTCTAACCCATCTTCTATATTCATAACATTATTTGCTATATCCTTAAGGATTATTGCTCCTTTTACATCAATTTTATTATTATAATTTCCTTTTAATATATTATCTGTACCAATTTTTATTCTATTGATATTCCTTGCAACGAAAAGAAAATACATTATTATACATATTGTAAAAATAATGCTAGGTATTAATTTCATTACCTCATATGGCTCCATGTAAGGCCACCATCCAACATACCCCATCCAATATGCTTGTATAAATACTACAATAGCATAAGTAATAAATACTATTATTGAAATTATAAGTCTTGAAGAAGTTGATTTTATTAAAAAGCTTTCTTTCATTAACTCTTTCATTTTAAAAAGCATTTTATAAAGTAATGATTTTTTACAAATATAATTTTTTATATTTATTTCTTTATTTAATAAATATAAATTTCTTATGTCTGATACCACTAAATATATTGATATAAACTCTACTATAATGAGGGTATACAAATCATTCCAATATAGTATATCACTCCAACATACTACATCATATAAAAATCTTAAACATATTATAGATAATACAAAAATTAAACATCTTATTTCAATAAATAAATTCTTGTAAAGTCTTATTATAAAATTATCCTTTAATATTACATATAATGTTTTTTTACATTTCAATATTAAAATAATAATCATAAAAATATCTAATAAAGTTAAAATTAGAAAAGCATATCCCTTAAAATTTTCTTCATTTTTTTCATTAATGTCATTGGCTATTTCATCACCACTTTTTAATGGGTTCGATATCCTAACAATAACTTGTTTATTATTATAAAGATTCTGTATTCCATAATAATTATGTGTTCCATTAATGGATTCTTTTAAACTGTTTGAAACATTAATTTCTTCTGGAACTTTATAATTAATATTTAAAAACATAATATAATACTTATAATTGCTTTGAGTTTCATTTATAATATCATTTTTTGATTTACCTTTAATATTTGTTATAGGTTCTTCTTCTTCATTCTTTTCTATATAATATTCTACATTTCTATACTCTGCAAGATATTGATATTTGTCTTCTAAGTAATCTTGTATACTTTTTATACCCTCTTCTCTATATGCTTCATCACCTTGTTTAAGCTTTTCCTCTAATTTATTGCGTCTATCTACCATTTCATTATAATATTCATTGTGTTCTAGAAATTTAAGCTTTTCCTCATCACTTTCAGGTAAATTATTGTTTTCTTCATTATCACTCATAAAATTTTTAATTTCATTTGTAACATCATTCAAACTACCTCTATCAACATTCTCTAAGTATTTTATTTGATTTTGTATAGCTTCTTCTTTTAGACTTCCATCTGATTCATTAACATAATAATTCATGTCCCTTGCTGAGAAACATACATCATTCATAACATCTACTAAAAATTGTTCAACCTTCGTATTATTTTGAGCTCTAATAAATTTATTGGATGAGCTCATAAAAATAGGTAAAATCATAATACATAAGAGTAAAATCAATAAATTAGTATATCTGATTTTTTTGTTATTTTTCAATTTTGTATCCAATTCCCCACACCACCTTTAAATATCTTGGTTCTTTAGGATTTATTTCTATCTTTTCTCTTATCCTTCTTATATGAACGGTAACTGTATCCACATTGTTAAAGACCGGTTCATTCCAAACTCTTTCATAAATTTCTTCAATGGAAAAAACCCTATTTGGATTATCCATAAGAAGAGTCAAAATCTTAAATTCCAATGGAGTTAATCTTATATTCTCACCATCTACAAATACTTCTTTACTCTCCTTATTTAGTTCTATCCCTCCTACTGTAATCACATTGTTATTTTCTTTTAAAGGAGAAAACTTAGTATACCTTCTTATTTGAGAGTTAACTCTTGCTATAAGTTCTAGTGGATTAAATGGCTTAGTTATATAATCATCTGCCCCTAAGTTTAAACCTAATATCTTATCGGTATCTTCTGATTTAGCTGAAAGCATTATTATTGGAATCTGTTTTTCTTCTCTTATCTTAATAGTAGTTCTAGTCCCATTCATATTCGGCATCATTATATCCAATATAACAAGGTGTATATCTTGCTGATCTATAACTTCTAATGCTTGTATACCATCATAAGCTTTGAAAATTTTATACCCTTCGTTAACTAAATATACCTCTATTGCTTCAGTTATTGTCTTATCATCATCAACAACTAAAATATTGTAACTTTTCATTTGATCCTCCTTAATAATTTAAAATTCATGTTAATTTTACCATATTTTATTAGTTGATAGAAAATCTAATCCTTTTAGGCTTTTAAATATGCCTTATCTTTATAATAAAAGTAAAATATTACAAAACCCTCATTGAAATTCTTAAGAATTTCGAAAGAAAAAACTGACTTAAAATTATATTTAAATAATTTTAAGTCAGTTTATAGGATTTTTAATTAGTTATATATCACTCTAAAATGTTTCATCTGTATGTTTAGGATATTTTTTTACTGTTTCTATTGCTTTAGAAACCTCTATTACTATATCAGTCTCAAATTGCTGATACATCCCACTTATTTTAGCCATTATTTCACCTTTATTTGTTGATACATAATATGGTTTTAAATTATTAAGGGCAAGTGCAAAAATATCTTTTTTGCATTTATCACATTTGCACATATCATTTTCAATTAATAACTTTTCCATACACTCTTTTACCCATATTTCCATATAATTTATTGCTTTTTCCATAATAACCTCACATCTTCCTTATAAATTTATTTTTTCTTTTACAATATCTATAAGGATTTCTTTATTATTTAAGTCTGGATTTATAATTACTAATTCTAATAATTCATTTAACATTTCACCAATGTTCTTTCCTTTTTCAAGACCTAAACTTATCAAATCCTCACCATTTATATTTAAATTCTTTAAGTTAAAACATTCATTATTAAAAATTACGTCTTTAAGATTTTCTCTAATATATAACAACTTTGATAACCTTTCTTCCTTATATGATGGATTTTGAGATAATATTTCAGCTTCTTTTACTTTTAACAAATCTTCAAACAAATCTAAGTTAATTAAATTTAATATTTGTTTTATTTCTAATTTTGTATTTAAAGAATTATTCATATACCTTATCAAAGTTGTAACTTTATTTACTGTATAATTATCATATTTAAATTCTTTTAAAAACTTTTTAACTTGTAAAATAGTATACTCTATATCTTCATTGTTTATTTTAATTAAATTATGAAATAACATAGTTAATTTTAAATATAGTTTTTTTTCTATTGCTTCAGTAGCCATAATTGTATGAGCATATAAATTATCATTATAATATATATTATCAATTTTGAAGTCATAAAACTTAATTATTTCTGGAACAATATACTCAATTAGGCCCGTTTCTCTTAAAACATCAATACCTTTTGTATTACTCAAAAGTATCTTATTAAATTCTTCTCTAATTCTTTCTTTGGATATGTTTTTTATACTATCTCTTAAGTTTTTTATTGAATTTAATGTCTCATTTGAAATACTAAAATTTAATTGTGATGAAAATCTTATAGCTCTTAACATTCTTAACGCGTCTTCAGAAAATCTTTTTTCTGAATTACCTACTGTTTTTATAACTTTTTTCTTTAAATCACCTACTCCTTCAAAATAATCTATTAATCCATCTACTTTATTATATGCCATAGCATTAATTGTGAAATCTCTTCTTGCTAAATCTTCTTTTAAATTTGATACAAAATTTACTTTTTTAGGATGTCTACTATCTTCATATTCTCCATCCATTCTATATGTAGTCACTTCATAACCTTCTGAATTTATAAGTACAGTTACTGTGCCATGTTTAACCCCTGTTAATATAACTTTATCAAACAATTTTATAACTTCTTCGGGTCTTGCTTTAGTTGTTATATCCCAGTCTTTAGGAATATTATTAAGTATACTATCTCGTACACATCCACCAACTATATAAGCTTCATGACCATTTTTCTTTAGAGTTTCAAGAATAAATCTAACATCATCTGGAATATTAATGTTAAAATTCATATTTAAAATCCTTTCTCAAATATCTCGTGTACTATACAACAAGATATTGTATTTTTATTATTATATACTACCATTAAGTCTCAAAATATCAAAATTTATAAAACAAAAACCTTAAGGAAATAAGTTTAATAATTTCCTTAAGGCTTTTCAAATAATTATTAATCATCAGCTACATTTCTATTATTATAAGAATACACATTGTAATCTTTCCATATTTGTTCTAAACTACCAAACGTAGTTGAAATACGATCTTTTTCTCTCATTCCAACTGCAATAACCAATGCATTTATTACAGATAAAGGAGCTACTAATGAATCAACAAATGATGCCATATTACTTTGAGCAATTAAAGCATAATCTGCTTTAGAAGCTAAAGGTGATAATAAACTATCTGTTAATGCTACTACTTTTGCTTTTCTGTCTTGTGCAAAAGCTAATACGTCTATAGTTTTAGCAGCATATCTTGGAAATCCTATTCCAATAACTAAGTCATCTTCGCCTATATTTATCATTTGTTCAAAAATATCTGAAATTCCATAGCTTACAATTCTTACATTTTGAAGAATTACATTTAAATAAAAACCTAAAAATTCTGCCAGTGCAGTTGAACTTCTAAGACCTATGATATATATCCTTTTTGCTTCAAATATACTTTGTACAACATTTTCAAAAACATTTTGGTTTATCTTCTCTAATGTTGCTCTGATATTTTCCATATCAGCTTTAAGTACACCCTTTAATGCATCTCCATCACTATAGTAGTCATTTTGAAGTTCTATTCTCTGAACAGTTGTAAGTTTGTTTTTTATAAGTTCTTGTAATGCTTTTTGTAACTTAGGATATCCTGAGAATCCTAATTCATTTGCAAATCTTACAACAGTTGATTCTGATACCCCAACTGAAGTTCCAAGCCTTGCTGCCGTCATAAATGCAGCTTTATCATAGTTCTTTAATATGTATTCTGCAATTAATTTTTGACCTTTGCTTAATCTTGAAAATTTAATTTGAATGAGTCTCATTAAATCTTTAGTATTTTCATTATTATCATTATTTATATCATTCATGTTTTTTTATCACCCTATCGTTCACAATATTGAATAATATTCATTTAAATTCTATCATCTTACAATCATATATTCAAGGAATATTGAAATATTAAGAATAAAAACTCTTAATTTGCAAGTTATTACTGAAAATCATTCATTTATATCAGCAAATTTATTAAAACAACATGATTTTATAAGTTTCTTATATAATTTAACTCCTCAATAGTTAATTCTCTCCACTCACCTTTTTTTAGATATTTTAATTGTATTTCTCCTATTGACACTCTGTTTAATGATAATACTTCATGATTTATAGCTGTACACATTTTTCTTATTTGTCTATTTTTCCCTTCATGAATACATACTTCAACTGTAGATTTTCCATTTTCATAACTTAAAACCTCTAGACTCGCCGGTGCTGTTACATAGCCTCCAATATCGATTCCTTTATTAAAAGTATCTATGTCCTTTTTTGACACTTCACCATTAACTACTGCTATGTATTTCTTATTTAGTTCTTCTCTTGGGTGAATTATTTTATTATATATGTCTCCATCATTTGTTAATAAAATAAGCCCTGAGCTATCATAATCTAATCTTCCAATTGGATATATTCTTTCACTCACTTTAACTAAGTCTAAAACTGTTTTACGTCCCTTTTCATCCTTTGCAGAAGTTATATATCCTTCAGGTTTATTAAGAATTATGTAAACTTTATTTTCTTCCTTAGTTATTAAGCTACCTTTGTATTCAACTCTATCTTCTACAGAATTTACTCTAGTTCCAAGTTCTGTTACAACTACTCCATTAACTTTAACTTCTCCATTTAATATTATCTCTTCGCATTTTCTTCTTGAAGCTACGCCACAACTTGCCATATATTTTTGTAATCTTTCTTCCATAATACTAATCAACTCCATAAAATAAACATTTATTTAAGTAACACTTAGTTTTTAATAAATCTATACTAAGTGAAATTATCTTAAATACATATAAATTAATTTTTTATATTGCATTAATAAATATACCATAATTTTTATATTAATTGATATTAAAATTATAATTATAAATAATAAACCTAAGTTTCTTAATACTTTCCTCTCAAGAAGAATAGAAATTAGCATAAGAAACTGGTTTATTATTTTAATAGATTACATGCAAATAGAGGCTATATTGCCTCTATTCACATAATAAAGTGACTTTGCAATCTGCGTCACTGTTATTCTATTTGTCTAAAAATCGGAAATTACCAGCATCCTCCGCCAAAGCCTCCACAGCCTCCGCCAAATCCGCCTCCGCCAAATCCGCCAAATCCAAATAGAATTAATATTATCCAGATCCATCCGAATCCACCGAAGCCTCCGCCGAATCCGCCTCCGCCGCCATTATTGCAGCATGGATTGCAACATGGGTTACAGCATGGATTGCAACATGGGTTACAGCATGGGTTACAGCATGGTTTACAACATGGTTTGCAACAGCATTCGCATTTACAACAATCACAAGATTTCTTTGACATGTTTACCAACTCCTATTCTTTCGTTTAGTATATATTATTCAAACTTTAAATTTTGTGTTCTATTGTTTAAAAATAATTTTTCATACTAGTTACTAGATGTTATTCCTAGAAATCCTATACTTTCCTAGACATTAAAGAAAGAGTCATACCAAATAATTTTGATATGACTCTTCTCTAATAAATTTTATGCTAACTTTTTTGATATTTTTTTAATTATCATATATATTATAATTCCTACTATAGCTGATAAGCCAAAATCTACTCCAAAGCCTATTAAATAATCATTAATAGATATTTTTTCAACTAAATAGTATGAGCTAATAAATTGTTCTTTATAATTTCCTAGTATTAAATCGCTTAAAATTATACCAGATGAAATTGCTATATATACTATCACCAAATTTTTGCTCCATGCAGATCCAAAAAAACCCACATTAGTTTCTAAAGAATTTTTTCTTTGAATATAGTTTAATATAACCAAGGAAACTACTATGATCATTATAAGTATGCATGATGCTATAAATAAATTTCTCATTCTAATTTCATTAGCACATATATATCCATCAAAAAGTCCAGATGAATTAAATCTATTTAACTCTTCAATGGTACGTTCTCTAAAACTCACTCTATTTATCCACATACAATAATAATTATCAAATTTTCTAATAATTGAAAATACAAATGAAAATGGTATTATAATCATAAACATTATGCCAACCATATTATTAGAAAACATAGCTTCTATAGTAAGCATTATTATTATTCCTAGTATTCCAAATAATACAATTCTTATAATTTCAACCATAATTATAGTTGAATATCCATTAATTATTACAAAGCTATCCATATTCCTAATATAGAATGTAGCTGCTATATATAAATATATCAGAATAAAAAATACTAATGTAATCATATAACAAAACAATTCATTAAATTTTATTTGTTTCTTAGTATATGGACCACTACATAAAAATATCTCAGTATTTCTTTTGTTATTTCCAAAAGTCAAAACATATATTACTAAAAATATTAATCCTAATACAAAATATTGCTCTAATCCTGCCGTTTTAAAACTATTAGAATCCAATTTCTCAACACCATACATTACACTTCTATACACACTACCAATTAAAGAATTAGCATATACCCCCCAAAATAGAATGCCTGCAATTATTGCAAATTTAGCAGAATTAAACCATTGATAAATTAAAGCCTTATTTAAATATCTTTTCATTGTTCTCCTCCTTATCTACTTTGTAAATAAAGATATCTTCTAAGCTTAAATCTATTTCTTCCATAAACAATGGATTAAACTTATTTAAAGCTTTTATAAATTCTTCATCATATTGTTCTGTTATAATTGTAAATACTCGTCCAACTTTAGATATCTTAAATACTCCTTTTAATTCTAAATCCTCTTCATATGTTGGCTTATCAAATGCTACTTGTATTTTCTTTATTTTATTTTTCATATTTTCAATAGAATTTTTATAAGAAACTTTTCCTTCATCCAATATAGCCACTTCATCACATATTCTTTCTAATTCACCAAGGTGATGAGAACTTATTATAATAGTAGCATTATTATTAGCAACTTCATCTATAAATATCTTTAAAAGCTTATTTTTCACTATTGGATCAAGTCCAGATGTTGGTTCATCTAAAATCAAATATTTTGCTTTAATTGAAAATGCTAATGCCAAAGATAATCTCATTTTCATTCCCTTTGAAAATTGAAACACAAATTTATTTAATGGTAGTTTAAATATTTCATTTAATTCATTAAATCTATCAATATCAAAATTTTTATATGCATAATTATAGTATCTCAAAACTTCCTTAACTTTAAAATTATAAAAGAAGGTATTTTCATCTGCTACAAATCCAATATTTTCTTTAACCTTTGGATTATTATACACATTTTCATCATTGTATTTAACTTCTCCTTCACTTGTCTTATAAATTCCACTTAAACATCTAAGCAAAGTAGATTTGCCTACTCCATTAGGACCAATTATCCCAAATATTTTTCCTTCATTTATATTTAAATTAATATCTTTTAAAATTTCTTTATCATCTATCTTAAAAGATAAATTACTTACCTGAATCACGATCTTTTCCTCCTAATTCATCAAATATTACTTGTACTATATTTAAAAATTTCTCTTTGTCTATTGAAACATAACTTGCCTCTAAAATTAAATTCTTTAATTCTTCTCTAATTTTCTCTAATTTTTTTGAGTCAGTAGTTGATTTTATATTATTAGTTATAAATGTTCCCTTTCCCCTCAATGTTTCTATAATACCCTCTCTCTCTAATTCCCTGTAAGCTTTACTTATAGTATTAGGATTTATAGTTAATATCGATGATAATTCTCTAACTGATGGTAATTTTTCACCTTCATTTAAAGCGCCCTTTAAAATTAATTCCTTAATTCTAAGTTCAACTTGTTCATATATAGGAGTACTGCTCCTTGGATCAACCTTTATCATTATGATTCTCCTTAATTATTTCTCCATTATCATCTATATCCCAAATACTTATATAATCTATTACTTTCCCTTCACCTTCATCTACTAATATCATATCTATCATCTGTTTATTTAAGGAATTTGCCCTTGGGTACTGTGTATCCGCTTTAATCCTAACAACATTAATATTATCTTGTATTTTATAATTGGATAATCTTGATGCAGCATCAATATACTCCTTCTTTATTGAGTTAATCTCTTCTTCATCTAATTCTTGTTTTTCTATGTTACGAATAGTTTCATAATCTATTGCTGATCCTGCAATTCTTTTTCTTAATGAAAGACACTCACTAAATTGCTTGCTAGCCACCCAGTCACTTTTTTCATTAAATACTATAGTTTTATTGTTTTCTAATTGATTTAATATTTCATCTGTGGTATTAAAATGTACTTGCTTTTTGTATATCTTATCACTAGATCCTATGCAAAGTAGTGCTGTCATAACTACAAATCCACCTAAAGCTACTACTATTTTAGATTTTCTCATAT
The DNA here is from genome assembly GCF_031344075.1 of Clostridium aquiflavi. Taxonomy (NCBI): domain Bacteria; kingdom Bacillati; phylum Bacillota; class Clostridia; order Eubacteriales; family Clostridiaceae; genus Clostridium; species Clostridium aquiflavi. The sequence goes on along the minus strand of NZ_JAVJAN010000025.1, from coordinate 2,770 downwards.
ACTTACCTCCTTGTATTAAGTGTATTACTTTATATAGTACACTTTTATTATAATAAACTATAACTTATAAAGATATTAGTTATTTCTTAAAAAACTCTTAATATTATGTTCATATCTATTAAGAGTTTTTTTAATTAATAGGTTTTAACTTAATGCGTAATTATGTCATAAAATATTATTAAATTATCAACATTATTTAATAACTACTCATACATATCTTTTTTAACAATTAACTGTATTCCATCTTTATTTTTTATATATTTAAATTCTTTATTTGCACTATGTACAAATTCTTCTATCCACTTACTTCTTAAATGGTAAAAATAATTAACATCTCCATGCTCTTTATTCCAGATAGTCTCATGAACACAAATTTTTATTTTCCATTCAATATTATTTTCATTTGATGAAATAATTTCATTTACTTTATCACTAGGTATTCCATCTAGTATATACTTATATATACCCTTAAATATCTGTGGAGCTGTTTTTAAATCTACATGTTTTTCTAATAGTTCTTCAGCAGCTTTTTTTCCTTGATTTTTATAAAGAATTTCAAGTTTATCTTTTGCGTTACTATTATTATTTATAATTCTTGTAATCCATGCAGCAGTTCTTTCTTCTGCTGAAGTAATCTTTTCTTGTAACCATCTACTGACATCATTTATATCAACCATTTCTTCTAAAGGAAGATTAGGAAGTTTTGGTCCATATTCTTCATTTATTTCTTTAATTAAAAGTTCAATATTTAAGCCCTCATTTTCAGCTAAATTAATTATATCTTCTTCTAAACTTTCAAACCATAAAATTTTATTAAATAACACATAATGTGCTTCTTCAATGTACAAACTCATAAAATTCCTCCTAAGATATATAACTTAATATAAAGTATACTATCTTTTATTAATTCATTATAAATAAATAAAAAAGACTTTATAAATCTTTTCATTCTTTTAACAAATACTATACTTTTATTATTCACTTTTATTAATAGAATTATAATGCAAATTAGCTATTTAAATTACACTTATTTAAGAATTAAAATTTTCTTTATAGAACTACTAAATTTATAAGTTTTAATTAATTAAAAATGTATTATGTAAATACAAATAAATGTAAATAATTAAGTTTAGAATACATTTTTCATAATATATGTTTGAGTCAAGTAAGCTCTTACTTGAAAGAACTTACTTAATATGATATAATTCATAGGTCTAGTATATTGAATTATATACCCCACTTTTTACTGTTTCTTGGTACCAAAACAGTATTAAGTGGGGTTTTTTATTTAAGAAAGGACTGAAAACAATGGAAACAATAACTAAAAATAAAATGGGAATAAAACCTGTATTTCCGCTATTGATGTCAATGTCTTTTCCACCTATGATTTCAATGTTTGTACAAGCTCTCTATAATATTGTTGATAGTATGTTTGTTGCTAGAATAAGCGAAGATGCATTAACTGCTGTTTCTCTTGCTTTTCCACTCCAAAATTTTATTATAGCAGTTGCTGTTGGTACAGGTGTGGGTATAAATTCTTATATATCTCGTAAATTAGGGGAAGAAAGTTTTGATGATGCAAATAATGCAGTAACTCATGGATTAATTCTTGCATTCATAAGTTGGATAGGATTTATTCTTTTAAGTATTCTTGCAATAAAACCTTTTTTTAATTTATTTACAAATTCAGAAAATATATTTAACTTAGGCTGCAGTTATTCATATATAGTTATTATTTTTTCTTTTGGTTCATTAATACATATCGCAATAGAAAAAGTATTACAATCTACTGGAGAAATGCTTTATCCAATGATGCTACAAATATTTGGTGCTGCTATGAATATAATACTTGATCCAATTATGATATTTGGATTATTTGGATTTCCTGCATTAGGAATTAAAGGAGCTGCTATAGCTACTGTAATTTCACAAATTAGTGCTATGTCCTTAGCTGTTATCATTTTGGTATTAAAAAAACATCACGTTAAAGTCAAGACTAACAATTTTAAATTTAGTTTCCCTCTTGTTAAGGAAATATATACAGTAGGATTTCCTTCAATATTAATGTTATCATTAGATTCTATTTTAGTTATGGGATTAAATGCTATACTAGTTAACTTTTCTAATTTGGCAGTATCATTATTCGGTATTTATTTTAAATTACAAACCTTTGTATTTATGCCGATAAAAGGGTTAACTCAAGGTGCAATGCCTATAATGGGATATAATTATGGAGCTAATAACAGACAACGTTTAATTATTACTTTAAAATCAAGCTTAATTGTGTCTATAATTATTATGATGCTTGGTAATATACTATTTGCTGTATTTCCTGATAAATTACTTATGTTATTTAATGCATCTGAGGAAATGCTTTCTCTTGGAACTGTTGCATTACGTGTAATAAGCATTAGTTATATTGCAGCATCATTTAATTTTATATTTCCTACATTATTTCAATCTATTGGAAATGGACTTTATAGCTCAGTTATATCATTAATGCGTCAACTTATAATTATATTGCCTATTTCATATATATTATCAAAATCAATGGGACTTATGGGAGTATGGATTTCATTCCCTATTGCAGAGATAATATCTGCTATAATTTCAGTTTTATTATTTGTTCGTATATATAAAAGGGAACCCATATTTAAAAAATCAAACTAGTACATTTATAAAATAAAAGGCTATGTTTTAAGTGAATGTTGATATTTTAGTATAAGGGCGAACTGGCGTTGGAATTTGCTTTTTAGAACTCTTAAGTGAG